>CAZSTM010000248.1:0-6468 GCA_964609635.1 uncultured Gemmatimonadales bacterium | reverse complement strand
AACCCCGTTTTGAAAACGGCCCTCGAATGGAGCAAGGGGGTCAACCGCAGCGTGGACTGGATGGTCGAGGGCTGCGGCCCGTTCGGTTACGTGCGCGAGAGCGTGGAAAAAATAGCCCGGAAAGCGGACATCGTGGTGGTCTCCGCCACCCCGGTACCCGCCCTGGAAAAAGAATGGACCGAGCATGATCTGGCCCGCTACACTCGGGTGATCGCCGGGCAGGAAATGGGCAGCAAGACAGAACACCTGGCCCTGGCCGCGGTGGGCAAGTATCCTGCCGAGAAAATCCTGATGGTGGGAGATGCCCCGGGCGACATGAAAGCCGCCCGGGCAAACGGGGCGCTCTTTTTCCCGGTCAACCCCGGCCAGGAAGAAAAGAGCTGGCAGCGGATGGCCACCGAGGCTTTCGACCGTTTTGTCGGGGGAACCTACGCCGGAGAATATGAAGCCCGCCTGATCGAGGAGTTCGAGGCCCTGCTGCCCGATACTCCGCCCTGGCGAACCTGAGGTTCGACGCACCCCTTAAAAGGCACAAAGTTTTAGCACCGGATAATATCTGTTTAATCTGCGAAACCGGAGCGTAGCGGAGATTCGCGCTCTCCGACATCTGCGGATTAATAGTTAGAGTGGCGGGATTTGTTTTTGAATAAGTTTAGAAGAGAAAAGGATTACGCAGATGGATCAGGTAATAGGCCGTGGCTACGCGGACGGGCGGACTATATCAACGGATGAGGCTCGCGAGCTCTGCGCGGAAGGCTTGGAGCGCCTGGGTCTCGAGGACAAGCGCCTGCTGGTAATCATCCCGGACCACACCCGCACCGTGCCGCTGGATATGATGTTTCCCATCTTTTACGAACTGTTGCACCCTAAGGTGAAAACCCTGGACTACCTGGTGGCCCTGGGCACCCACCAGCCGATGTCAGAGGAAAAACGGGCCGAGCGGGTGGGCCAAACCCGGGAGTCGCTGAAAAGGGATTTCCCGGAGGTGAGAATTTTCAACCACCGCTGGGACCTCCCGGAAACTTTCACGGAAATCGGAGTGATCGAGGCGGACGAGATAGAAGAAATCTCGGGCGGTCTTTTTCGCGAATCGCTCACCGTGACAATCAACAGGATGATTTTCGATTACGACCAGTTGATTATCCTGGGGCCCACTTTCCCCCACGAAGTGGTGGGGTTCTCCGGTGGCAACAAGTACTTTTTCCCCGGTATCTCCGGCAACGAGCTGCTGCATTTTTTCCACTGGCTGGGCGCGGTGATCACCAACCCGCTGGTCAACGGGAACAAGTGGACTCCGCCGCGCAAGGTGGTGGACAAGGCGGCCGGTTTCATCCCGGTGCCGGTGGCGAATTTCAACCTGGTCGAGAAAGGCGGCAAGCTCTCAGGTCTGTTTATCGGGCCGGTGCGCGAGGCCTGGAGCCGCGCGGCGGACCTCTCCGCGGAAATTCACATCCGCTACGTGGACCGCAGGTTCAGCTCCATCCTGGGGGTGGCCCCGCAGATGTACGATGACCTCTGGACCGCGGGCAAGGTGATGTACAAGCTGGAGCCGGTGATCGCGGACGGCGGCGAGCTGATTATCTACGCCCCGCACATCGATGAGGTGAGCTACACCCATGGAGTGTATCTCGACCGAGTCGGCTACCATGTCCGCGACTACTTCCTGGCCCGGATGGACAGGTTCGCAGATGTGCCGCGGGGTATCCTGGCCCACAGCACGCATGTCAGGGGCGGGGGGACCTACGAAGACGGGGTGGAGAAAGCCCGGGTCAAGGTTACCCTGGCCACCTCGATCCCCGAGGAACGCTGCCGACGGATAAACCTTGGCTACCGCGATCCCGACTCGATCAACCTCGATGACTGGAAAGGCTGCGAGCACGAGGGCCGCCTTTTAGTGCCCAAGGCCGGGGAGACGCTCTATCGCCTCAAAGGGGAAAGCTACGAGGCATAATATATATAGAAGCAATATTTTCGTAAAAGCCCGGCAGGCATTTTAGCTTTGCCGGGTTTTTTTAATTATGAATGAAAATCTGCATAAGTTTTACCAACGTGAATCTTTTTTAACCGGCCCTGCACTTGACCCTCGGTGCGAATAAGATATATAATGACAACCTGGTTACTTATTCTATTTAAAATTTTTGAAAGGGGCTCTCCCATGAAACGCCGGTTATTCTGTGCTGTGCTGGTTTTTTCCGCTTTGACAACCGCGCCGGGCCTTTACGGTTACGATGAAAGCGGCAAGCTCCAGTGGTACAAGGGCAACACCCACACGCATACGGTCAACAGCGACGGCGACTCCTCGCCGGACGCAGCGGTGCGCTGGTACCGGGAACACCACTACAACTTCGTGGTTGTCACCGACCACAACTTCTGCACCCCGGTGCAGGGTCTGAACCTGGTTTTTGCCGCCGAGGGCAAGTTCCTGGTTATCCCCGGCGAGGAGGTTACGGACAAGTACGAGGACCAACAGCGGTTTTCGGCCGTCCATCTCAACGCGATCAACCTGGAAAAGACCATCCAGCCCGCCGGCGGCGGTAGCGTGGCCGAGACCCTGCAGCGCAACGTGGATGCTGTCAACGCCGCAGGCGCGCTGGTGCATCTCAACCACCCGAACTTCCACTGGTCCTACACCGTGGAAGAGCTGGACGCGGTTAAAAACTACAGCTTGTTCGAGGTGGCCAATTTCTCCTCGGGATGCAACGATACCGGCGGGGGCGGGTATTCGGGCACCGAAGCCCTGTGGGATTCTCTGCTGACCCGTGGGCGGGTGCTCTACGGGGTGGCAAGCGATGACACCCACCACTTCAAGAGCTTCGGCAGCGAGTTCGATAACCCGGGGCGCGGCTGGGTGATGGTGCGCTGCCGGGAACTGACTGCGCAGAACATCGTTTCCGCCCTCGAGCAGGGCCGGTTTTATTCCTCCAGCGGCGTGGTGCTGGAGGATGTCGGGGTCGAGCCCCGGAAGATAACTATCCGCATGCAGGAGCGAAAAAACCTGAAGTACACGGTCTATTTTATCGGCAGGGGCGGCAAAACCCTGGCAACAGCGTACGATAACCCGGCGGTCTACCGTATCAGGGGAGATGAGCTCTACGTGCGCGCCCGGGTGGTGGATTCCAACGGTAAGCTCGCCTGGGTCCAGCCGGTTTTTGTCGAATGATCGTAAAGGATATTTTCAGACAAGATTGACAGGATAGACCGAATTTGAAAAGCGCCGGGTGCATTGCTGGGCGCTTGGTTTATCCGCAGATGTCGGAGAGCGCGAATCTTCGCTACGCTCCGGTTTCGCAGATTAGCACAGATTCCCTTCCCCGCCCCAAAAAATGTAGGGGCACAGCCGGGTGTGGCTCGTAAGCAAATGCGTAACGAGCGGAGCGGATGCCGTGCCCTTTGTAGGATATGCATTTGGATAATCATATTTTAAAAACAAAAAGACTTTTTGCAACTGCTCTGTTGCGCGAAACGGTAATTTTTAGGAATTTCTTTATTTTTACCATTCTGTGTCATAAATTTTTATTCTATGGCCCAAATTCTAGAAATACTGCATACACCCATAATTATCCGGGGAAATGAAAAATTAAAAGTTGGAGAATAGCCATGCATCAGATACTCTATCTTTCCCGTAAAGATGTCGAATCCATCGGTTTGAAAATGAGTGATATCATAGAATCCCTGGACCGGATGTTCAGGGAAAAGGGAGAAGGGAAGACCGAGATGCCCCCGAAGCCTGGAATCCATACCCGACCCGACGCCTTTATCCATGCGATGCCGGCATACATTCCATCGCTGGGGTCCGCAGGGATCAAGTGGGTTTCAGGATACCCGGAGAACCAGGCCAGGGGGCTGCCGTATATCAGCGGCTTGATAGTGCTCAACGATCCGGAGACCGGACTTCCTCTCTGCGTGATGGACTGTACCTGGGTTACCGCTCAGCGTACGGGCGCGGCAACAGCTGTGGCGGCGAAATACCTGGCGCGAAAAGACAGCTCCTCGGCGGGGATTGTGGCCTGCGGCGTCCAGGGCAGGAGCAACCTGGAGGCACTGAGCTGTCTGTTTGAACTGAAAAAGGTCAAGGCATTCGACATCGTGCCCGAAATCTCAGCACGTTTTGCCCGGGAAATGGGGCCCAGGTTGAACATCGAGATAGAGCCGGTCCTCAGTGTCGAGGAAGCTGTAAAAAACTTGGACCTGGTGGTCACCAGCGGCCCGATTCTCAAAAATCCCTCGCCTGTCATCGAGGCCGGCTGGCTGGCGCCGGGAGCCTTCGCCGGTCCTGTAGATTTTGACTCTTACTGGCAGGGAGGCGCTCTTGCCGAGGTGGATAAACTGGCCACAGACGACCTGGAACAGATTAAATACTACCGCCGGCAGGGATATTTCAGAGAAACCCCGGAGCCCTATGCCGATCTTGGTCAGATCGCCTGCGGCAGGAAACCCGGCCGTGAAAAAGAAGACGAGCGAACTGTCAGTATAAATCTGGGGCTCGCTCTGGAAGACATGGCCACGGCAATCATGATATACGAACAAGCCAAAGAAAAAAACCTTGGCACCTGGCTCGAGCCTTAGCTCGACCGGTAGGGAAAGGCGATCACTTAAAAGATCCGACCTTTATCGACAACTGGTGGTACCGTTTATGGGAGCAGGTGAACCGCAGACCATTGGGCACTGAAATTGTAATAAAAAATTCTTTCTAATTCTAAAGTTCCATACCTGTAATAGAGTCTTTTTACCCATGATTATTCTGTCAAGATGGTTAACAATTTAAAGGGAGACTTCAACATGCAGGAAACTAATAGGAGTTTCAGGGAAAAAGTCGAAAAATTTACAGGGAAATCTTTGTTCATTGTAACTGTAATTATCCTATGTCTATTATTATCAATATTTGCGGGGCAACTTGGTACGCTTCTGTTTTACATAGTGGTACTTATTACTTTGTGGTCCAAAAGATGGGACTGGAAATATTTTGGAATCACCGGACCCAATTGGCCTGAAACTGTCTTTAAAGCATTTTTATTTGCAATCGGTATTTTTATCCTGAATGATTTTCTCATCCAGCCAATAATTGAATTATTCTTTGGTAAAATAGACCTGAGCGAAGTTAGTGGAATAGAAGGTAATTTGCTTAATTATGTAGTCTTTATTTTACTTGGTTGGGTTTTTGGTGGATTTTGCGAAGAAATCATTTACAGAGGTTACGTACTAAGGCGACTTGCAATCATTCTTGGAGATACAAATAAAGCCTGGTTGCTTTCAGCTGTAATGGCATCTATAGTATTTGGTTTTGCACATAATTATCAAGGACCTTCCGGAGTGATCTTAACTGCAATAACTGCATTTTTATTTGGCCTCATATTCATTTACAACAAGAACAATTTAATAGTACTGGTATTGACTCACGGCATTTATAATATGATAGCGATTACTTTAATCTACTTGGGAAAGGCGAGAATGATCACCGACTGGGTGCTGGAAGTCCTCAAATAGGAAAGGTCTGGAACTTATTGAGATGATGTCTGATGCCTGACACTGCATCAAGGCGACGTCAGGTCTCATTGGTAATTTGACATTTCGATTAATCTTTCAAGTTTATTTCGTTTCCGAACATTCGGTGTTCTTTCGCCTTGCGCAGCTTATGCTTTCGTCAGGCATATTTGGGGAATATCGGCTTAACTGATTTCTTACCTCTATCCTGGCGGATACCTCCTGAAAGCCCCATTGCCGGTGAGCAACGGAAAAAGCCATGAACCGCTATATCATTCTGATAACGCTTGCTTTCCTGCTGATTCAGCTCCGCCTTCCGGGCGTTGGAATGATGCCTGCCGGTCCCGGTTCCACCCTGTATGCCCAACCAGGCGATGGAATTGAACAGGCCCGCCGGCTCCTGCTGGATGGAGATTTCACCGGGGCTGAAAAGCTGCTGAAAAAGCTGGAAACCGCTGGTTCCCATGCAGGTGAGGTAAATTTCTACCTGGGCGTGGCGGTTCTTGGCATACAATTATTGCAAAGAAGCCAGGTCATCAGTATTGCCTCGAGATACTTTGAAAAATCCGCCCGGGCCGGTTACTATCTGACGCCAGGGACATGGGAAGATTACCCGATCCGGCAGGATAAATTTTTTGATGCAAACTGGAAAGCCGCCAGGAAACATCTCAAGGATAAAGACCCTCAAAAAATCCGGACCGCCGAAAACCTTCTGTTCAATATTATCGCAATCGACTACCGTGTCCATGAAGCCGGAAAGAATTTAGGAAAGCTGTATCTGAGAACCGGACAGGCCCGCAAAGCAATCGCTTTTTACCGGCAGATCCTCGAGGCCAATCCCGAGGATAATCAGAAAATTTACAGCCTGGACCTGGATTTCCTGGATATTTATCTGCCCAAAGAAGCGAATATGATTCTGGAGGGTCTTTCCCTAGAAAGCCCGGAGAACCTTTCACCCCTGGAAAAACTGTTCATGGCCCGGGCCCT
>CAZSTM010000247.1:0-6487 GCA_964609635.1 uncultured Gemmatimonadales bacterium | reverse complement strand
ACTCTGACAATGTCTGCAGCCTGGAGGCCCACAATACTTTTTCCTATCAGTACAGCGGCAAAGGCGGCCGATCCGGACCTGTTAACAGTCTCTCCGGTCCCGGTCAAATCGGGTGCTGCAACTATAAAGCCTTTTTCGGCCAGCTTTTCGATCTCTCCACCGGGAGCGGCATCGGTGGACTTTCCATCAGGATGAAGATAAACCACTGCCGGAAACTTGCCTGCTGCATGGGGGATAAATACCAGTACCGGTATTACACAGTTCCCCTCGCCTTCCAGCGCATACATCTCTATCGAGCAGGACTCCCTCTGATATCTGCCGCGAAAAACCGGCTCACCTGCCGGACCCGGAGCAACATACCCTGAAAGCCGGCGGGCCTTAAGCCGAACCAGGCTCAGATGCTCTTCAACAGCCTTTCTCGATACCTCTAACTTGTCCATCAGTTTCTGCGTTGCTTTTTTATTAATACTGAATACAGTCTCACCGTTCAGATAGGTTGAAATCTGGCCGGTCGGGGTAACCTGGAGTTCCTCGGGTTCCAATGTCTCCAGATCTTCTTCACCGGGATTGCCGGGAAGGTCCAGGGTGTTTTGAAAGAAGGCGTAAACAGCTTCTCGGGTCTTGCGGGTATATCCGTGAGTATGGTCATCTTCGACCATTTGCAGGTTCTCTTCCCTGCCGAAAGCTCGATAGGCTTTCTTGATTTCTCTGTAAGTTTCGCGGGCGCCTTGAATGCTGAAAAAATCGCGTGTGGTGGCCACTATAAGAGCCGGCTTGGGAGCCCTTACCTCGAGAAAATCTGCATGTGTCAATCCGCTCGAGACTCCTTGGTAAACATTCTGCTCTGCATCCTGGGGGCCGATTGACTCGAGGAGCCTTCTGAAACCGGTAATATAGCAGGTGGGTGCGGATGCCTTTATCCGGTCGTCAAAGGAGCCGATATAGGAGGTCTGAGTGCCTCCTCCGGAGATTCCGGTAATGCCTATTCTTTCGGGGTCGATCTCGCTGCGTGTCAACAGATAATCCACGGCTCTTATCCCGTCCCAGGTAAAATACCTGGCGAGAGAAGCTCCGGATATAAAGCACTGTTTACCCACGTAAGAATGTTCGCTCGTCGGTCTGCCTATCACAGAGGCCTTCTTTTCGGGATCATAGTACTGAAGTCTCTCTCCCTGGCCGATGGGATCTATGGCAAAAACGATAAAACCTTTTCTCACCAGATTATGAATTAAAATCTGGTAGCTTTTGGCCCTGAAAGCTATACCTGTATGTCCGATTACATTTAAAATTGCCGGCCTTTTGCCGTTGATTCCCTCCGGGATAAAGAGGCAGCCGGTGACATAAAAGTCCGGCATTGATTCATAGATGACTTTCTCAATCCTGTAGCCTTTCTTTTTGACTATCCCGGTGATCCTTGGATTAAGAGGTGTTTTTTTCGGAAAAGGACCGAAAACTTTCAGCAGAATTTCTTTTGTCTTTTCCTGCCTTTTCAGCCAGTCATCTCTGGTTGCCAGATTCGAGATTTCCCGGTCTCTGGCATCGAGGTAATCAAAGGCCTGTCTGTTGAGGTGATGAATCAGCTGGTGCTTGCTGTCGGTCCAGTCTATCCAGCGGCTGAAAACTTCTAAATTTTCCTCCTGCGCGAAGCCTGAAGACCCTGCAATCAGAAGAATAAAAAGGTGAAAGAAGATGTATGATAAACTTTTTTTGACGCACGTTGATAATCGCATACTGCCTCCCCGCTTGATAGTTTTTGGGTCAATCACGCGAAATTACTTAGCGCCGGACAATGCTGAGCTTTATGCTGCACCCTGAATAGATTTTTCAGGTGAGGCTACTCAGCGGTATATTTTTGTCTGCCGCCTTGGTCGATAAGCTCGAGAAAGAGCCTGCCTTCACCGTAATCGGCGAAGCGGCCGGTTTCGTTTTCTCCCCACCAGGCGAGAACTTGTTCGCCGCCCACCTTGAAGCCGCGCACATCCTCGGCTGCGATCTCTTCTACCGCCGGGGGAGTATCGCCTTGCCTGTAAGGGATATACAACGCCAGGAACCTGATTCTATCCTGCTCTGCGGTGGATCTGGCGTGGAAGTGCCACTGCTCGGCAGCCCCTTCATACCTGTCACCTGGCGGAGGACTGTATTTAGAGCTCTGGCTGAATGAAAGACCGTTATCCGCCAAAAGGTAAATCAGCAGGCGGGCCCGGCCTTTTTTCACCAGGATAGTCCCCTTGTCCTGATCGAATTCCATTTCCTCGATAGCATGAAGCAGGTAATCGAATGAGGTGGCACCGGCTGTATGCAGGTAATCCTGCACCGCCATCCAGGGTCGCTCTTTCGAGGCCACAAAAGCCAGGGTTCGACGGGCCGTCAGCACCTCGGGTTCCATCGAGGGGGGAGAATCAGCCAGATATTCTCTCCACTGGTCGACAGTTCCCTCGCTCAAAGGAACGTTGTAGGCCGCCCCGGCTTCACCCCGTACCAGAGTAAGTTTGCCGTCAGGCTTGAAATACTCGATTGTGCCGGCGGCATCCATGGAAAAGTTGCCCTGGCCGCGGCCGTTGACCAATATGGCATTATGGGCGCGGGTTTGCCGGGTCCACAGGGCATGGTGAGGGCTGCCGTACCAGGGATAGTAGCCGGTATCGATCAGCAGCGGCTCGCCGTAGGCGTTGAAGTGGAAGCTGTTCTGGTCGGCATGGCTGTGGCTGATCGAGCCATAGCGGCTGCTCTTGAAATAGACAAAAACGTCATTATCGGCTTCACCCAGATCGGAGTGCATGGCCACCCAGCCTATGTCCCGGAGCCACTTGGAGCCGGGAAGCTTTGTCGGGGGCTCGGCTTCCATCCCTGCAGGGACCGCTCCCAGCACCGCGGCCACATCCTCCATGGCCCACTCCCTCCAGTTGTAGGTGCCGTCCTCACTTTTCAGGCTGTAGATTTCTTCATCAGCGAGCTCGATATTCTCGGCGTGCCAGAGGAAGGTCGGGTTGCCTGTGGCCAGGGTGAATTTTTGCATAAGCAGCTTTTCGTTCAGTCCCGGCGAACCCTGCCAGCCATCCCCGAAAGCCCCGCTCTTGGCATAGGGGGGATGGAAATACAGAGGGAAGAAACCGTTGTTGCGGAAAAAAGGTTTTTTATAGAGGTCGACCCCGGTGGCTTTTGGCAGGGCATCCAGGAAATAGGTATGCCTCAGGATGTAAGACGACCAGTAGTTGAGTCCCTGCGCCCAGCCGCCTTGGTCGCCTCCCCAGGAGGGGTAGGAGCTCAGGTAGGATCGCAGGGTGTACTCCAGCCAGTCTTGAGCTTCGTGCAGCTCCCCCAGGCAGGCCAGACCCGCCAGGCCGAAATAGGCCAGCGCCCGGCCGTCATGGTTCGACCAGGGGTTGGAGAGGAAATCTCTATTCAAGTAATGTGCGTATAACTGGTTGGCTCTGGCCTGCAGGCAAGCCAGGACAAGAGATTTCTCATCTGTGCTGAGCTTGTAATAAAGCCAGTCGAAGACCATAGACATGCGCCATAAAAGCGGCATGCCGGCCTCATCGTTTCCACCCGAGCCATCCGGCTGAGGCAGGTTATAGGAGGTGATTCCTATAGGATTCCAGCCTGCGAGATGTATCAGCCATTTTTTGGAACCTTCAAGGTACTTTTCCTCCCCGGTAATTCTGTAAGCCAGGGCCAGCCTGATCATGTGAGAGGTGCCGCGTTTTCCGGGCGTGTAAATTCTGCGCCATTCATTCACTTCAAACTCCCCATCCTTATAGGGAGCAGGCTCCGGGTAAAGCGGCTCTCTTAAGGCCGCATCGGCAAGTTCAAGGCAGATTTTCCAGAAGGGCAGTCTGTTCTCCTCGATGGCCGCCTTGATCCGGGAGACCTCCGAGGGAAGCAGAAAAATCCGCGGCCGGATGTTCTTGAGTTTCTTCTCTAATTGAGCGATATCCGGCATGGGTAATTCTTCGAGTCCCCTTTCCACCACAAATTTTCTCAGCCTGGACCTGCCGAAAGCCTTCCCGGAGGAATCCCGATACACCACACACCAGTTGTATTCCCCGGGTTCAAGGGGGGTTTCCAAGACCGCCACGGTGGAATTTAAGTTGTCAAAATCACGATACGGTTGATCACTGTCCGCCTGCTTGAACAGCAGGAACCTGTAAGCGGCTGCATCCTGGTGTGCAGTCCAGGTAAAGCCGGGTGGGTTGACCATGACATGATAGCCATCCTCAGGGGCATTGAGTAAGCTTCGGCCCACTGCCTTTTGCTCCACCACCTCGAGTGAAAGAGTGGTGTTTTCCTCCCTGGCACAGCAAAAAAACGATAACCCAAGAAGAACAACCGGTGCAAAATGGATCGGACGTAATGGAAACATAAGCCTGCACTCCGGGTTGAATTAGTAAGGCTCAGAACCTAGCGTGTAGAGTATTGCCGCGAAAATAATATTTTGTCGGTGATCCGCCGGTAAAGCGACAGGTTGTCCTGTCCCCAATAACTGAACCACTAATTATGAAAAAACTTAAGTATTGGTGATCGACTAAGGGATTTAGCATATAAGGTCATACCTGCTGCCAAGGCGGCCTTATTCGGTGATGATTCCACCATCGGAGTGAGAGAGATTATAGGTTGTATACAATGTAAGGCTTAAAGCGGGCAGATTATCGGTAAACCTTTTCCGATCCCTGGACAGTAGAATTTTTTCAACAGGGTTTATCTTTAGATTTGCATTATCGGACTGTTCAACTGTTACCTGGTATTTGTAAAGCGATATTCTTTTTTGCAGCCCGGAGAGCGAGAATTCAGCTTCCCAGTCTGATTCCGCATCATTGACGACCAGTAGTGTAAGCTGGTCCTGCGGGCTGCTGACTGCTGCGGCAAATACTCGAGGCATATCCTCTATCGAACCGTCGCTGACAGTAGTGGCCAGAACCTTGGAGTATTTGGCTATAAAGCGCGGTACCAAGCCAAAGACAAAATAGCTGTCGGGTTTAGGCGTAAATTTCTCAAGCAGCTTCCCACCTTCAATGTCCCAGGTATTTATCATCTGCCACTGGCCGTCGAGATTTCCCCGATTGATGAAGCTCCATTTATTGAAACCGTCAACCCTGACATTGAGACCCCGTATGACCAGCTCCGCGTCCTTTAGCGCAGCCATGAATGTATTCGGACCGTTATCTGTGCCACGCCAGCCGAATACCATGCTGCCCAGCTCCGTAAGGAAAAAAGGTTTATTACGCTCGTGTGCCCAGTTCGCCCACTGACCGAGCCGTCGTTCCACCACAGAAAGCGGGAGATCGACAGGGAGTTTTTCTCCGTCCATCCAGTCGTATCTCGAGTAGTAGCAATGTATGTCATAAGCTCCGATGAACGGGTCGAAGTCGATCTTCTCCGGTTCGAGAGGCGGCGAATCTGTCCAGTCAGGTGCCGAGAGCGGCAGAGCGATCTCCCTGCGGTCGAGAGCTTTTCGGACTGCTTCCAGTGCGGGAGTAAATAGTGCCGGTTCATTCGGCGGCCTTTGCCACCAGGACCAGGAATGCCCGGGTTCATTGTTGATAGAGAGCCACTTGATGCAGGTATAGCCTTTATTTTTAACCAGATGTTCGGCCAACCCGGCTATGCCCTCTGCGAAATCATCCAGGGAAAATGGGGCGCTGTGAAGTCGTTTGATCGGGTCTGAACGAAACTGAGGATAGGCATTCCAGTCGGTGTTGCTCCACATCTGCTGGAGGAAAACATCCACATCTCGCTTTTCGCACCAGTCAAGAATGCGGTAAAGGATGCGCATTTCCGGGTTGTTCCAGTCAAACTTTCCCTTTTCAGGCTCGTACATGCGCTGCTCCAGTTCAACCCGGCAGAAATCAAGTCCCAGCCATTGGGCGTGGCGATATATTTCGTGCCAGGCCTGATCATCCATCGGGTCGGGATTTGCGCCCCAACCGCTCCCCCCATGGCTGGTTTTGCCCTCCACCGGCAGAGAGTCTTCCATGGCGTGCCAGGATGCGCCGATGCCGCCTTGCATGGTGTGAAGAGTCGAATCCAGGTTCACTGTAACCGCAACCATTCCAGACCGGGATGGTGCACAGGCAGCTACAGAGATAAAAATCACGATAGCCAGCGGCAGTAACAGATATGTTATTTTCAGGCGCTTCAGCATAATGGCATCCACGGGTTAAATGTGTCACAGAAAAGGTTTATCAATAATACACTCGAACAGGCTGAAATTGAATATCTTCCTGCAAGAGAGTTACCTGTCCCCAAGATTGTATCACTAATAAAGCAAGATTTCAAGCGTATGAATTTCACCCCGAACCTGTACCGGTCAGTCAGAGAGTTGCGGTTTGTTATAGACCAGCCTTTAACGCGATGGATAATCTGCGGTCAAAGCGCAAGATAGCCTCGGCATATTGCAACTGAACCGCCCTGTGAGAAAGAAAACCGGAGGTAGAGGTTGGATCTAGGGTGAGAGATGAGATAGGTCATAAAGGGGCCTGAGCAGCCT
>CAZSTM010000246.1:0-6500 GCA_964609635.1 uncultured Gemmatimonadales bacterium | reverse complement strand
TGGTGGCCGCAGTGGCAGCATTATTGTCGGCGTCCCAGCCGAAATTGAAAGCGATCCTCAAGGTCTCGGCAAAATCTCCTCCGCCGTAAAGCAGGGCGGCGATAGTGGAGGAGGTGTTGAGCTCGTAGGCGTTGCCGTCTCGCGCCGGTTCTCCACCGTAACGGGAGTACTTCTCTTTCACCAGCCGCCTGGTCTGTCGCCAGTCCGGGTTTTCTTTACACCAGGAGCGCACCTGGGTAACTATACCGTGTATCTCGCTGTTGGGGTCAACTGCGGCCAGTCCCGCCTCCAGGATTTTTCCGAGGTCGCTTTCGGTGAAAGCGGTGGCGATCATCGAGGTGAAAAGCTGGGTTGTCTGGGCCGGTTCCCCGTCTATGGTGACATGGGTATAGTGAAGACCGATCCCGGCCGCTGTCCGGGGCATGGCCGGTGCAATCAGCCCGAAAGACTCACAGATGAATTGTCCCGAAATGTTAAAAACCGACCAGGGATTAAGCGCAATCCTTCCGGTCAAAGGGGGGTCCAGGCCGAGGTTCATCAGCTCCCGGGCGTAAGCGTTGGCGCACCAGATCCTTCTGTTTATGTGAGTCTTCCAGAGATCGGAAATCTTCCGGTTTGGAATAAAGACCTTTCCGCTTCTCTGCATTTCGGTGATGTAGACCCACTCGAGGTCCGTGTCGTCGTCGGTGCGGGCGCCTTCAGGCAGGCTCGGCGTGTATTCCTCAACATTCCCGGGCTGGTTTATATACTTGAACTCGTGGGCCAGCCCGTTCAGGTTCCCGAAAATCTGGGCGAGCAGGCCGCCTCGAATTTTATCCTCGAGCACCTCGGCCGATATGTCCAGGTAAGCCGCCTGTTCGGCTGCGAGTTCTTTTGCACTCTCACCTGCCCTGTCTTTCGAACAGCTTTGGTCGAAAAGACAGATGACAGCACAGAAAAATGCAAGCAGAGCCTTTCTCATCGTCGGGCCTCGGATAAAGAATACTTTTGATTATTACTATTCGCCGGCTATTGAATTCAACACGATTTTAGAATAAAAAGGACCTACGGTTTATCCTATGCCTCGGCCGGCCCGGCACGGTCTAAGGCGCGGTGAACAGCTCCCGCTTGATTCTCAGTACCTGGCCCTTTTCCGGCTCAGTTATATAGAGCCACTCTCCGTGGATCTCTACATTGGTTACATTGGAGCCGAAACCCATAGCGCAGCCGAGCAAAACTCCTTCAGGCGATATCAAATAGACTCTTCCGGCGCCGTAATGGGTAACATAGAGGTTGCCGTTCTCATCCTCCTCGATTCCGTCCGGGCCGTTGCCCCCCTCCATCAGAAAGATCTCCCGTCCTTGTCCCACCGAATGACCGTCCTTTGCCAACGGGTAAGCGGTTACATTGCGGCGCACGGTCTGAGCAACGTAGAGGGTTTTCATATCCCGGGACACGGTAAGCCCGTTGGGGAACGCCAGGCCGTCGACCAGCAGGAAAAGTTTTTTCTCTTTCCGGCTGTAGACAAACACCCTGCCGCCGGTGGTGGCATCCTCGCGGTAGGGATCGGTGAAATAAATGTCGCCGTTGGCGCAGAGGAAAATATCATTAGGATCGCTCAGCGGCTTGCCGTTGTAGCTGTCGACCACAGTGGAGATTTTTTTGGTAGCCAGGTCGATGGAGACTATCCTGTCGCCCTCGTATTCGCAGGCGAAGAGGCGGCCGTCCGGGCTGAATGCCATCCCGTTGGGAGCGCCCTCGGACCCCATGTCCATAAAAGCTTCGAGGGTGCCGTCGGCTTTGATAACCCCGATTTCCGAGTACCGGCGGTAGGCCACCACATAGAGGTTGCCCTTTGAGTCGAAAGCCGGCCCTTCCGGGAACTTGAACCCTTCGGCCACTACCTCGAACGGCAACTCGCTACAGGGTTTGGCGGCATGAGCCACAGGGCGGTAACAAAAAATAAGAGTGAGTGAGACAAAAAGCATGGCGAGCAGTTTCATTTTTTCTCCCTTTAGATAACCTGTATTATTCACAAATATCGTGCTAAGATTGCTAAATTTTCTTCTCAAATCCGTACTCTTTATTATTACGGGCACGGCCACTTCACCACTCGTGGCGCATGTCGCGCTACCTGCGTGCGCGAGTCTCCGCTGTGCTCCGGCTCGCTGACGAGCCCTGCCCCGTGCCCCTACACCAAGGGGGGACAGGAGAAACGTGAAATCAGATTTTTATCCATGTAATCCGTGATTCAAAAACATCCTGGAGCAAAAACAATTTTTATGAATAATCCGTGCTAGTAATCCGCATCTATCTAAAATGTTTATCCAGAAAAAGCTTCAGAGCTTCCGCCGTGGGCACGAAATACGGCGGACGATTGAACCAGCCGTGCCCTGCTGTTTCCTCGGTATATAATCGGGCTTCTATGCCTAAGGCTTTGAGCGCGGCGACAAAATCGACAGACTCCCGGTAAGGTACTATTTTGTCCTCCGTACCGTGCAACAATAACATGGGCGGGTCCGAACCGTCCAGGTAGGTCTCGGGCGTGGCCTGGAGGTAGCGTCCGGGTGCTTCCTGGTAGGTACCGCCGAGAAAAGCAGTCACCGCGGCATTGGTCTTTCCCATAAATTCGCAGGCCGGGTTATAGGCGATTACCAGTTGCACGCTACTGGAGAACTCCTGCCACCCACCGGTGCCTTCCAGTTCCTGCACTCCGCCGCTGGTACCCGCCAGCAGGGCCAGATGGCCGCCCGCCGAACCGCCGCTGACTGCTATCCTCTCCGGGTCCACCCGGTATTGTTTGGCGGCGTACCCCCGCATCCAGCGGACGGCGCACTTGCAGTCCTCGATAGCCGCCGGGAATATCGCTTCTGTCGAGAGCCGGTACTCGATGCAGGCGCAGACATACCCATTGGCGGTCAGGTACATGGCCTGCCGGGCGAAATGCCCGGGATGGCCCGCTCTCCATCCTCCGCCGTGGATAAACACAATCGCGGGATAAGGGCCTTCCCCTTGTATGGGGTAGTAAAGAGTCAATTTAAGGTCCCGCTCCCCCCCTTTCCCATAAACCAGGTTGGCTTCCACCGAGACATTCTCGATGCTTTTCAGCAAGTCGCTCGGAAAAACCCTGGCGGAAAATGAAAAAACCAGCCCCAGTACCAGCAAAAATTTTACGCGGTATGCCATAAGGTCTCCTTTAAGATCAGGATAGCTCCGATGAACCGGGGGCGGGAGTTATCTGGCCTGCCGCACCTCTGAGGTAATTCCGGGCACCCCGGTTATCTTGAACTGACGTTTATTGAAATCAGCCCAGACTTTCGCTCCAGAGGAAAAAGTGGTCTCCTGCACCTTGTAATCCTCGGAAAGAAACCGGTGGTCCGTCATTTCATCCCAGCCAATGGCCCGGTGAAGTTTGGCCAGCAGGAGAACGTCGTCGATCCGGCGCTGATCCCCGGTGACCGGGAGCCCCATGGAGGCCTGGGCGCCCCACAGGAGGGCATAAAGGTAGTTGTCCCCGCTTACATGGGTGCAGTCGTGAAAGGCCAGTTGCCATAGGGGAATGGGCACGCCCCGGGTTCGGCCGGCTCTGTCTTGCCCGTAGACTCCATCGTGCGCCGTCCGGGTCCTGGCGCTCACTATCCAGGGAACCACCCAGTCGTTATGGTGCTCGATGGTGAGCAGTATCTTCTGGTCCTTGAAATACTGGAAGATATCGGCCAGGGCCCGGCGGTTCTCGTTCCTGGTAAGCGGGTGCCTGGGATCGTAACATTCCCAGTTGCAGACATAATTTCCCAGCAGATAACAATCGGGCCGGGCGGTTCTCAGCAGCCCGTTCACCGCCGGGTAGTCCGTGCGGCCCACCTCGAAGTTTCTTCTCAGGAAGCGCATCGACCATATGGGGCAGATCAAAGAGTTGACCCCGGCTCCCCAGGTGCTGCGGCGAAAATATTTACCGCGGCTGTCTTTCAGGGTGACCTCTTCATCGAACGAGGGAGAGTCCAGGGTTATATCGCAGTAATTGTCGGTGGCCAGGCCGAAAAGGTAACCCATGTTCTTAACCGCTTTGGCCAGGGAATCGAGTCCCTTGGGTCCGCCGGCGTACATCATCGGCGGCATGATATCGGGATATTCCTGGTCGTGGCCGTACCGCTGCCAGCCGGTAAAACGCAAGGTCGCCCGGTCCGCACCCACCCTTTGGCGGAATTCCTCCACCTGACGGCCCACCTGGTGAAAGGTGTTGTAAACCGTGTGGGTGAAAGTGCGGTGGTCGTGACGGGAGATACGGGCTCTTAAATTTATCGCGCCTTTGAGTTCTTCGACCTTGGGGTTTTCCCGGTTTTTCTCGGCCAGGGTCTTAAGGTAGCCCAGCTCCCGGTAATACTCTCTGAAGTGTTTGATAAGCCTGGAATAGCCGGCGTTTTTCTCGAAATGATAGTGGATAACCCGGGGATAGCCGAAAACACCCATGGTCGGCCGCCAGTAGATACGGTAGTTGGTGTGCTCACCCGGATTGTGCTTGACATGAAGGTAGTTATCCATCCGGCAGTGGTCGGCCACGACGGCCAGGAACCCCGACCCCGGCTGCACGGCCCCGAAACAGGCCATCCTCAGCGGATAGATCAGGCCCGCCTGGTCCCACTCCTGGTAGTCCCACCAGTTGGACGGTCGTCCCATCAGCTCCCCGTGCAGTTTCAGCCGCTGGTGGTCATCGAACTGGATCGGGTTATTTATGTCCTCTTTGGCGTCCCAGTCCCCGGGGATGAGCACTCCCTGGCTGAAACCGAAGAAGGAGTAACAGTCTGACTTCAGAGGAACCTCGAACGGCCGGGGGTAGATCAGCCCCTTGATGGTGAAACGGTGGTCCTCCTCGAGGGGGGTGAATTTGAAGCTCAGCTCCCCGGTTTGCTCATCGATCCAGAGAAGGATTTCCAGGCGGTAGTCGGCCAGAGTTACCAGCAGCGAGGATTTCCCGAGGCGGGTTACCTTTTTCCGGCGGGAATCCGCCAGGCCGACCTCGTGGATTTCGCCTTCGCTCTCATAAACGAATTCGCGGGCCCCCTCACGGCTCATGCGCCAGGCTACACCGGTCCGCAGGTGTTCTACATCCACCGACATGGTCGCCGTCTCCAGGGTTACCTGAAGGTCTTTCGACTCGATCCTGTAATCCTCGCCCCTGGCGGACGAGGTCAACCCGAGCACAAGAAATACGGCAAGGACACAGGCGTACCATCTGTTTTCATGGATTATTCTTGCAAGCATGGCAGGGCTCCTCTCGATTGATTTTATAAGAGTTGAACAGCTTGCGAATATGATGAGAAAAAAGCTGCAGAGGTTTATCTATTTGCGGAGTAAAACCGGTGAAGTCAAGAAAAAAACACCTCTAAGCGCTATTGACTTTAAGCTAAATGAAAGATTATACTTAAACAGGTTTCTAAGGGAAAAAGGGTAAATCCCGGTATCATCGGATAATACTTATATCCACGGTTGAGAGTCAAGGTGAGCGACGGCACTCAAAAGGGAAAAGATACTTCCGGCCGTTTTCGCACAGAGCTCAAGGGTGAGCTCGGCCGCTGGCTCAAGGGTGAGCTCGACCGCTGGGTGGAAGAGGGGCTTGTCGAGCAAGCGCAGGCCGAGCGGCTTGGCGAACGCTACAACCTGGATGAGCACGAGATCCGGGCACCATCCTCGCTGCTGGTACCGGTCATTTACCTCATGGGCATTCTGCTGATCGGCGGGGGAGCCATCAGCTTCGTAGCCGCCCACTGGGAGAGCATTCCGGCCTATGTCCGGGTGGCAATGCTGGTCGCCGTGATGCTGGCCAGCCAGATCAGTGGATTCTACCTCTGGAAAGTCAAAGGCCGGGAGAAATTAGGGCACAGCCTGGTAACCCTGGGCACCCTGATATTCGGGGCCAATATCTTTCTGATCGCGCAGATTTTTCATATCCGCGGCGATTTCCACAATGCTTTCGGAGTCTGGGCCCTGGGCGCCGCGGCCATGGCTTATGCCACGGCCAGCAGCCAGAACATGTGGATCGCCTGCATTACCTCCTTTATCTGGTTCTGCGGCTGGATCGGTCTCAACCCGCACGCTTTCTGCTGGTATCCTTTCGTGCTGATCTTAGCCTGCCTGCCGTTTGTTATCCGGCGCTGCGCCGGGTCTTTTTTTCTTATGCTTCTGGCAGCAGGAATCTCGATAATCACTTTCAGCGGCATGGACAGCAGCTCTTTATGGAGCTTCGAGATTTCCTGTGTCGGGGTCTGTGCCCTGGCTTACAGTATCGGTATTATCATGGCCGGAAAAGACAACCTGGCTTTCCTGGCCCCGTTAGCCCGGTTACCGGCGGTTTTCGGCATTCTGGTAATAGCTTTTTTTCTGGCTTTCCATGAGCCTGCCAAAGAGCTGGTGAAAGAACTATGGCAGGCCGAGGGCTGGCTCTGGACCGTTCCTGCCGGCATGGTTTACCTGGCCGCTGCAGCCCTCTGGACTAAAGCCCTTGTCTCTCCGACCGAGTCGGAGAG
>CAZSTM010000245.1:0-6506 GCA_964609635.1 uncultured Gemmatimonadales bacterium | reverse complement strand
CGTCGATCGCTTCTGTCTTCACCCGTTCCTCGTAGCCGTCATCCCTCGAATCCACCACATAGCGATAGGCCGAGGTAAGTGCCTGCGGGCCGGTGAATTGATCGTCCGTAGCACAGGTGGGGCAGGCGGACAGGCAAGAGCCGCATTTGATGCAGTAGGCGAACTGAAGGTAATTTTCGAGTTCTTCGGGCGTCTGTTTGAATTCGCCGGTGGGATCGCTCACCATCTTATCCAGATTTTCACGGATGATGTAGGGTTTGATTTCCTGGTGGGACTGAAATAGAGAACGCAGGTCGGGAACCACATCACGCAAGATCGGATAATTGGGCAGCGGCCGGACCACGATCAGGTCGCTGTCCAGTTCGCTGATCTGGGTCTGGCAGGCAAGATGGGGCATTCCGTTGACATACATGGCACAGGAACCGCAGATCCCCATTCGGCAGCTCTTGCGATAGCTCAGGGTCGGGTCCTGGGTTTCTTTCAATTGCATCAGCCCGTCAAGCACGGTCATACCGTGTTCGAGCACCAACCGATAGCTTTGATAATAAGGCTGTCGGTCTTTTTCCGGGTTGAATCGCAGGACTTTGAATTCGATTTCTTTTCCGTAGCGGCTCGTTCTGGATTTATTTTCACTGGATGGCATCTTTTCTCCCTTTATCCGAGGAAGCCGGTGATAATCGCGTATGCGCCATAGGCCAAAAAGCTCCATCCGCCTATTATGAAAAGCACATTGAATAACCGTTTGACAGTGGGCCCGATAGCCGTAATTTCGAAGATGATCGATCTCAAACCGTAGAGTCCGTGGTAGAGCGCGGCCGCCAGCAGAACCAGGTATACTAACAGGTAGAAAGGCATTTTAGAGCGCCCGGCCACCGAGGCGAAGGTCAAAACTTCATCGTGGGGAATTCCGAAGATTCCCCCTAGGTGCATGACTCCGAAATGGATGCCGAGGGTCACTAATATTACCGCACCGCAGAGCAGGTGCAGCAGCCAGAGTGTCGATTCACGCATTGTAAACTCCCGCAGGAACTGTCTTTAATGATGAGCAAAAGGGAATAATTCATAAGCCCCGTAAGCTACGATAACCACCACCAGCAGAAACATCACATAGACCACAGGACGCTGTTTCAGGGCGGCGTTGGTAAACGGATAGACCGGTCGGGCGGGCCTGGCCAGCAGGTAGCCGAACTCGGTAAAAAGCAGCCGGATACCGTTGAGAGCGTGGAAGACCGCGCCCACGAAAACCAGGAACTCACCATAAGGCCCCAACCGGTAAACCAGGTCCATAACGGCGTTCCAGCTGGCCTCGCTTAGTTTCTGGCTGGTGACCAGAATGTGCATCAGCAGGTAGAGCAACACTCCCAGACCAGTTATCCTTTGAAGAGTGTAGAGGTACCTTTCGATTCCGTATCTTCCTGCATAAGCCCAGCCTCTGAGACCGAATTTATGGGGACGAGTCCGGGCCGTAGTGGTAGGAAACTTCATTTCTCGCCTCCTAATAGGTTCTTTCGACCGGTTCCCAGGTCGTTATTTGTACTTCACTGTAATCGAATTCAGGTTTATCGGGCGTGAAACGGGCAAGTGTGTGCTTGAGCCATTTTTCATCGTCGCGGACGGTGAAATCCGACCGAGCGTGGCCGCCTCTGGATTCCTCGCGCCGCAGAGCCCCTTCAGTGCTCACCTCGGCGATATCGAGCATGAAACCGAGTTCCAGCGCGTACATCAGGTCCAGGTTGTAGACATTACTCTTATCGCGCACGACAATGTTCCGGTAGAGAGTTT
Organism: uncultured Gemmatimonadales bacterium; assembly: GCA_964609635.1. GTDB lineage: Bacteria > Gemmatimonadota > Glassbacteria > GWA2-58-10 > GWA2-58-10 > JAFGTO01. The sequence continues at coordinate 4,724 of CAZSTM010000245.1, read as the reverse complement.
TGAGTTCACGGATTTTCTCCAGCCCCCGTTTCATTTTTTCGGCGGTGCGGAAAACTCCCATGTTCCGGTCGATGGTGTTTCGCAGCTCTTTACGGATCTGGTAGATCGACTCCTTGCCGTCGCGTTTCAAAAGGTCGTCGAAAATATACTTTTCCGCCCTGTCGGAGGCCTCCTTGGGCGGCGAAGCCGGTTTTTCCCGCTCCGCGGCGTACTCTGCGGCTCTGGCGCCGGTGATTTGGCCCCATACCAGGCACTCGGCGGTGGAGTTGGAACCCAGTCGGTTGGCGCCGTGGAGACTCCCGCAGGCAGCCTCGCCGGCCGCCCAGACCCCGGCCATCCTGGTTGCCCCGTCGATGTCGGTGTCGATTCCCCCCATGGTGTAGTGCCAGACCGGCCGGATGGGAACCGGCTGGTGGACCGGGTCCACATCCACGAACTTCATCGCCAGTTCCCGGATGAATCCCAGCCGCTCGTTGATTTTATCGGCTCCCAGGTGAGTCAGGTCCAGGTGCACGTAATCCAGACCACCCGGGCCCTTGAATCCCCGGCCTTCGGAGATCTCGGTCATGATCGAGCGCGAAACAATGTCTCGTGGGGCCACTTCCATCTTGCTCGCGGCGTAGCGTTCCATGAAACGTTCGCCCTGGCTGTTTCGCAGGTATCCCCCCTCTCCGCGGCAGGCCTCGGTCATCAGAATGCCGGTGGGGATCAGGCCGGTGGGGTGGAACTGTACGAACTCCATATCTTTCAGGGGTATGCCGGCGCGGTAAGCCATTGCTATGCCGTCCCCGGTGACCGCATGGGAGTAAGTAGTGAATCCCGATATGCGGCCGGCCCCGCCGGAGGCGATGATTAGCGCCTTGCCCAGGATGATATAGAACTTGCCGGTTGCCAGGTCGATTGCGCTCAATCCCCGGAAAATCCCGTTCTCGACCAGGATTGAGGTTATGAACCATTCATCGTAGCGGGTGGTGTTGCGGTATTGGAGCAGAGTATCATAGAGGGTCTGCATTTCGAAAAAACCAGTTTTGTCTGCGGCGTAAGTGGCTCGCGGGTAGCTGTGGCCACCGAAAGGCCGCTGATCGATCCTCCCGTCCGGCCGCCTGCTCCAGGGAATGCCCCAATGCTCCAGCCGCCGAATCTCATCCGGGCTGGCCTTGACAAAACGATCCACCACATCCTGATCGGCCAGAAAATCGCTGCCCTTGACCGTATCCCAGGAGTGCAGTTCCAGACTGTCGCCCTCTTCGGTGCGAAGCACGGCCGCCGTACCTCCTTCGGCGGCCACCGAATGCGAGCGCATCAGTTGAACCTTGGAAATCATGGCGATGTCCGCCTGGCCCTTGCTGACTATCGAGGCTTCCAGTGCGGCTCGCAGACCCGCAAGTCCCGACCCGAGCACCAGTATATCATGGGAGATTATCTCTGTCATTATTAAACTCCGAGGCGTGTAAAGAATAAATTCAGCAATACAAATTTTTGCCTAATAGATTTGGAAGGCCTTTTCTCAACCGGATCAGCCCGCTTCATCGTCGGATTTCTTTTCTTCTTTACTCGGAATTTCTTCTGTCTAATTTAAACGGGTAGGATAAACTGCGGCTTCCACCGGAGCACAATCTATTGCCGCATTTATATTGAAGTCAAGTTAAAATTGGCCGATTTATTAAAAAAGCTGGAAAAATTGTTGACAAAGCTGTTTTAGCAGAGTATCTTGATTTGTGAAAAACAAGATCATGGAACGCTGGATGAGAGATTTTTCCTGGGTAGCGTTTTACTTGTTTTAGATTTTTAGGTAGAGCATAACTGAAAAAAGGAATATTACCCAAAACGTTTTCAAGATAATTTAATGTCGGACTGTAAAAATTGATGTAAACCACTCCAGATTTTAACAATCCAAGCGGATTATCGTATCCGCTTTTTTTTATGGAAACAAACTGGCTTTTTTCCGTTGATTCAGTGGCCGTACGAAATTTATTTGGCCGATTCTCTATTACCCCAAACAGGCCGGGAGGTAAGTGGTTACTAAAAGCGTTCGGATAAATAACCAGATTCGTATCTCACCGGTTCGCCTGATCGATGTCGACGGTACTCAAGTAGGAGTTATACCGCTGGATGAGGCGAAGAAGCTGGCCGAGGAACGTGAGCTGGATTTAGTGGAGGTTGCACCTAATACCCGACCCCCGGTATGTCGTATAATGGACTATGGGAAGTACAAGTACCGGGAGAGCAAGAAAGCCAAAGAGGCCAAAAAAAAGCAGCACGTGATACAGTTGAAAGAACTCAAGCTGCGCAGTAAAATCGAGGAGCACGATTTCCAGTTCAAGGTGCGTCATGTCAGGAAATTCCTGGACAAGCACTGCAGGGTGAAATTAACCATGGTTTTTCGCGGGCGTGAAGTAGTTCATAAAGAGCTGGGAGAACGCGTGCTGAACCGCCTGTTCGATTTAGTGTCGGACCTGGCCGTTCAAGAGGGGCCGATCAAGATGGAAGGCCGCAACATGATCATGATCCTCAGCCCCAAGAACCTGGATTTTAAGTAGCTGAATCGCTAGTTGTCTTATGGGGAAATACCATTTTTTACCAAGAGGGAGTAATAGTGCCTAAGATCAAAACCAGCCGAGCCGCAGCCAAACGTTTCAAAAAAACGGCCAGTGGAAAGATTAAACGTAAAAAGGCTTTTGCCAGCCATATCATGACCAAGAAAAGTCCCAAACGTAAAAGATCATTACGCAAAGCAGGCCTGATCAGCTCCACCGACAAACCCCGGATTCGCCGGATGCTTCCCTGAGGGGTGATTCCCGTGCCCGGGGAAAGTTTTAGCGCGCATGCCGGTTTTTTACTACAGAAGCGCGATTTAACGGTAGTGTTTTAGAAAAACTATTTTTGAAAACTCGAGAACAGATAGAAGGTGAGGAAGACCAATGCCCCGTGTGAAATCAAATGTCGCCTCCCACAGGCGCAAAAAAAAGATCATGAAATTAGCCAGGGGCTACCGCGGCGGGCGGAGCAAGCTTTTTTGTACGGCCCGTGAGACGGTAGACCGCGCACTTCGTTACTCGTACATTCATCGCAAGCAGAAAAAACGCGACTTCCGGGCTCTCTGGATCCAGCGGATCAACGCCGGGGTGCGCGCCTTCGATCTGAGTTACAGCCGGTTTATCAACGGCCTGAACAAGGCGGGGATACAGATAAACCGAAAAGTGCTGGCGGATATGGCGGTGAACGATCCTCAGGGTTTTGAAAGCCTGGTTAAAACTGCCCGGAAGAAACTTTAGAAAGTTATCCGCCTCCCGTTTGATATAGGCGTCCTGCACCACTTCCCCGATTACGTGCGCCCGCCTGTTTAGGCAGCCGATATTCCCGATCACCCGGAAAAATCTCGAGGACCGAATTTCCCGGGGGAGGGAGAAGTGTCTTTTACGCGCGCAGTCCTTATACGCTGGAATTTCCAGAGTGTATGCCGGAGGATGAGTTGACTGGAATTCCCCGGCATCATCTAGGCTGAAAGATACAGAATACCCCTCAGGTAAAAAGGACAGACCTGAATGTCGAATTTGCTGGAGATAGTCGAGCAGGCGGAAAGCCGGGCGCGGGCCCGTATCGCCGAGGCGACCGATTTGTCGAGCCTGGAAGCGCTGCGCCTGGAGTACCTGGGCCGCAAGGGAACGCTCACCGAGGTGCTGCACAGCCTGGGCCGTGTTTCCGCTGAGGAACGTCCTGTGCTGGGCAAACGGGCGAACCGGGTAAAAACGCTTATTTCCGATCTGATCGGCAAACGGCGTGCCGAGCTGGAACAGGCCCATTTCCGGGAAAAGCTCTCCGGACGCATGGTGGATGTCACCCTGCCCGGTTCGAGACCCTGGAGCGGGTCGATCCATCCGCTAAACCAGACCCTGGCCCGGCTGAACGATATTTTCTTCTCCATGGGATTCACCCTGGCCGAGGGGCCCGAGATCGAAGACGAGTTCCACAACTTCGATGCCCTGAATACGCCTGCCGACCATCCGGCACGGGACGAACAAGATACCTTCTATCTCGAGGGCGGCCTGCTGCTGCGCGCCCACACCTCGCCGGTCCAGATCCGCCACATGCGGAATAACCCGCCTCCGGTCAGGATCATTTCCCCGGGCCGGGTTTTCCGGAGGGACACTCCGGATGCCAGCCACAGCCCGGTATTCCATCAGATCGAAGGCCTCTACGTGGATGAGCACGTCACCTTCGGAGACCTCAAGTACACCCTGGAACAGTTCGCCCACCAGATGTTCGGCCGTGATATAGGTGTCCGCTTCCGTCCCTCGTTCTTCCCGTTCACCGAGCCCAGCGCCGAGGTCGATTGCCTTTGCGTGTTCTGCAAAGGGGACGGCTGCAGCGTCTGTAAGCAGACCGGCTGGCTCGAGATTCTGGGCTGCGGCATGGTGCACCCCAATGTTTTCGAGGCCGTGGATTACGACCCCGAGCGCTGGACCGGATACGCTTTCGGTATGGGGATCGACCGCATCTGTATGCTGCTCCACGGGATCAAAGATATTCGACTGCTGCTCGAGTCGGATGTGGAGTTCCTGGCGCAGTTCTGAGGGTGAATATACAGAAGACAGAAGACAGAAGACAGGAGCCAGAAGTCAGAATAAAAGAAAAAGGCAAAAAGGCATAAAGTTAAATGAAAAATCCCGTAGGGGCACAGAGGGCAGTGCTCGTGAGTGAATGCGAACGAGAGGTGTGGATGA
>CAZSTM010000244.1:0-6507 GCA_964609635.1 uncultured Gemmatimonadales bacterium | reverse complement strand
CCCGGAGCCGAAATACAGCGTACCCACGTAGTCAACCGCCGGAGAGGAGATTATCGGCCCGCCGGTCTGAAAATACCAGCGATAACATGGTTCCTCCCAGCAGGTTGTATCAGCCCTGGCCAGAAACTTTCCCTCTAAGTTTCCGAAGAATACAACACCGCTGCTGTCGGCAACCGGGCTGGATTCGATCAGCATGTCTTCGGGCATCTCCAGCAGGCTGATCTCCGACCAGGAATACAGCAGGGTGACTCCATCATCAGTGCCGAACCAGATTTTACTATTGCTTTGAGCTGCCACGGCATTCACCGTATTGTGTGTCAAGCCGTCGTCAGTGGTGTAAGAAATCCAGCTTGTGCCGTCGAACTTCTTGACTCCTCCGCCCAGAGTGCCGATCCAGAGATTGCCCCCCGGATCCAGATCGATGTCGGAGACTTTATACCAGTTGTCCACTCCTTCGCTGAATTCCCAGCTCCGCAGGTTGCCCTGCTTATACGAATAGATTCCTATCGTTGAGGAGGAGGATTCGTAAGAGGCGAACCATAGACCGCTTCCCTGCTTTTCCAAAGCTATTGCGGTAACTTCGCCGGCAATATCTCCGGCCCGGACAAGGCCGGCGCAGGCCAGGTTTTCGCACCTGATGACTCCGTTGGAGGGAGTTCCGAAATATTTAGTATTATCCTCACCAACGGTAACCCGGGAAACGGGTCCGTCTATAATATCCCATTCTCCGTTCTCAAGTTTCAGGATTCCGGAGCTGCTGCAAACCCAGAATATCCCCTGCCGGTCAACTGCAATATCACTGAAAACGACACCCCCCGGTAAACCGAAATGAGCAGCCTCATAAAATTCGGTCTCCACTACACCTACCGACATAGACCCATGCCCTCCCCTGGAATTAGGGAAGCGGAAAGAGATAGTGCTGTCGATTTCCCGGTAGATACCGATACTGTTCTCACTGACAGCATATACCAGCTGTCCATACCCTCCGGGATCGGTATTGCGCTTGCCGGCCAAGGCTACAGGGACAAAAGAGCCCAGACCGGCATAGTCCGCCAAGGTGTCATTAATCGTGCCCACGACATAAGGATGGTAATCCCATCCCATCCCATGTGTCGCCAGGGCACCCATTGGTTCAACTTCAGCATTGGTATTAATGGCAGCGAATTTTGCCCAACCGGGAGTAATCCAAATATCCACCACCCGGTTGGCCTTCTCCGGCTCGGGCATGTCGTGCCTGACAAACTTTATCTCGGCACCGGCTTCAAAAGAGATAGAAAACAGAAAAACGATCAATAAGAAAAATATTTTTTGTTTCATCGCGTTGCTCCTGTAAAAGGAATGCTTCCTGGAAAACGGACAATGTGTTTTAATCGGGCCTCCTTCAATGAGCGGTAGTATATAAGAGATGTTGGATAGTTTTTAAATTGGTATAGCACTATTCTCATCGACGAAAGAAGGTATCGGTGCGAGATACCTTGCTTCTTTTGTTTCACTTCCTTTGCTTCATTCCTTACATTTATTACATTCGGCACATTTATCATATAACTTAAAAATTAAAATGTCAAGTAAAATAATAAAAAATTATCAAATTTTTTTTCAGAACGATTTTTCCCCGTTGCCACCCTGAGAATTTTTTATGCTAAGAAAAGTAATCAGAATGGTTAAGCGATTTATGGCATTATCTGAATCATCCCGCTAAACCGGTTAATAACTGAGATTATTTTATTTTGAGAATTAACCCTGCCCTATTAAATTAAAACAGCTTTTCCTCCGATATTAAGGTACCGGTGCAAGAAACATTTGACATAACCCTTCTTTTACTTTATTATTGTTTGAAATGTAACGAACGCAACAAAGGACAGGATGGCTTCCGATGACCAGTAAATTTGACTCGCATACCACGCTAGAGCCTGCTTTTTCCACCACAAATATTGCACGCTATTGCCGTGTTTCCGGGGTTCAGGTCACCAGGTGGATCAAGGATGGAAAGTTGAAATGCTACCGTTACCCCGGTGGCAGGTATAAGATAACCAGGAAGGATTTCAGGGAGTTTCTGGAAAAGAACAATATCCCGGTTATAGATGAGTTTTTTAGAAGCGATGAAAAAAGCAGAATATTAATTGCGGAAGACGACATTGATTTCGCAGACAGCCTTCAACAGGTCCTGGAAGAAAAATATCCGAAATTCGAGATTAAAGTCGTAAACGACGGCTATGAAGCCCTGATCAAAATGGGAGAATTTAAGCCGGACCTGTTGATCCTTGATATAAAAATGCCCAAGATCAATGGTCTCGAAGTATGTCAGCGACTGAAAAACAACAGTGTACTCAGAAGTGTCAAAATAATCGCCATCACGGGAAACTCTAGGACTTACACCAGAGAAGTAACCATGGACAGCGGAGCGGATGAGTATCTGGTGAAGCCTTTTGAAAGTGAGGAACTTTTCAGTCTTATCGAGAAACTGCTCGGAAAAAGGGCCGTGGTTTAAGGCCGGTGGGTTCCGATTTTGCTCTTTAGGACGGCCTGAATATTATAATGCTGGTGGCTGAAAGCTCAACATCCAGTTGTCATTATATACCGGATTACCGCGCATATATTCTTTGCATTGCCCGCTAAATCAGCCTCGAGCCTGGAACAACCGGCAGAACATTTTTTATACCGCACCTGGCAGGGCTATTGATATTGTGTAAAAAGTATCTTTGGGGAATTGATGAACCCAAGGTTAAGCAAATGGCCACTGATCGCGCTCTCCGTATTCCTCCTTCCTTTCGAGTCTTCAGCCCAACAAGATGAGACTAGAATTACCGAGGAATTTTTCTTTAATCCCCTTGAGACAGTAATAACCGCCGGTCGGACCGAGCATAGTATCGACCAGGCTCCGGCCGCGATGACAATTATCACCTCAAAGGAAATCCGGGCCTCAGGAGCACTTACTATCCCTGATCTTCTGCGTTTCCTCCCGGGGATCGATGTGGTGACCATCAGTTCCTCGCATTCGGAGGTGAATGCACGGGGACTCAGCCAGGTGCCTGCAAATAAAATGCTGGTGATGATCGACGGCCGTTCGGTGTATTTCGATTACTATGGAGGTGTGGTCTGGGAAAACTTGCCTATTGTAATGGACCAGATCGACAGGATAGAGATAATGCGCAGCCCCGGCTCCGCCCTTTATGGAGCGAATGCCTTCAGCGGAGTGATCAACATCATCACCAAGGTGCCAAGCCAGATGAAAGGCTCTGAGCTGCGCTTACAGTACGGAGAACACTCCACCTTATATACCAGCTTTATGCACGGACTTGTCCGGGACAGAACAAGTTTTCGTTTCGCAGGAGGAATCAGCAAAATAAACAGTTTCGATAACTCGAAGGACCTGTCGAAGAGAATGGTGGTCGGTAACTTTTATCTTGAACACCGATTCGGGCCTAATACCAGGTTTTCAATCGATTCAGGTTTCAGTGACGGTTTCGTAAAAAAGATCTTTATCTATAACATGACAAAATCAAGTGCCACCACTTCCTATTTTAAGCTGAATGCCAACTATGGAGATTTTTACATTCAAGCATTCTGGAACCGAAATGATCAAAATGAAAGTACGCTCTCCCTGGTCGGGCTCAACGAGGATATTTTTTCCAACACCTTGGATCTGGAACTGCAGAATAAATACAACTTCAGTATGAATAACACTCTGATTTACGGAGCCAGCTATCGGCTCAATACCATCCGCTCCGAACTTATGAATAAATATTGTGAACAGGATTTATTTGCAGGTTATTTTCAAGATGAATACAGACCGATACCGGAAATCACACTGCTGGCCGGAGCAAGAATAGACCGACATCCCTTGTCAGGCACAAATTTTAGCCCCAGAGGCAGTTTTATTTATTCCCCGACAAAGAAGCATACCTTTCGTTTGACAGCCAGTAAAGCTTTTCGTAATCCCAGTTTCCAGAACTCAGACCTTGATTACAAAGCTCCATATCAGCTTCATGTGATAGGCAACCTGGAACTGGAACCGGAAAAAATAACTTCCTACGAATTCGGCTATATTTTCTTTCCCATGGAAAGGGTCAAATTCAAAATCGATGCATTTTTTCTAAAATTCAGGGATAATATCTTTCTCGAAGAGGCAAAAACCATCGGCGATTATCTAGTTATTTCATTCAGCAATCAGGAACATTCCAAAAATTTATATGGATTAGAGACAACCGTCGACTTCATTCCTTATTCTTTTTTAAAGATAAGCACCAACTACAGTTATCAACGTCTGAAAAGCGGTTATTTCGTCGGCGCCCAGCAATCTCCCCCTCGCAACAAGACAAATATAAAATCTTTGCTGAGCCTGCCGATGGGTCTGTCTGTTTCCATGAGTGCCGGTTATGTGGGCCCTTCCACATGGATTATCACCGGAAAACAGGGCGGGTATGAACTCAAAACCAATAAAAACCATACCCGGATAGATGGAAAACTCAGCTATCTTCCTGATGAAAGTGGTTTCGAGCTGTTTCTGGCGGCTTATAACCTGCTTAACAGCGAAAACCGTGAATATCCCCTGGCCGAACAAATAAAAAGGCTCCTCACTTTTGGCATAAACTGGACTTATTAGAGCCACTGAATGCAATACTGTTGAATTCTTTGCCCTTTTCAGGAGAAATAAAGGCCGGTTACCTGCTGCAGCGACTAAAAAATCCAGAAACTATCCGGAGATTTTTGCATCGGGAAAACAATGTTATGGCAAGCTCTTATAAGTAACCGATATCTAAAAAGGTTTTACACAGGTGCTCTGAGTATTCTGTGCTGGTTGTTTTTCCTTGCTTTTCGAGCAAGTGCTGCCGAGAATACTCAACTTGTAGTGGTTATCAGTTCGTCCAGGTTTGAATACGAACAAGCCTCCAGAACGTTTCTAAACACCATAGCAGATGAAGTTGAAAATATAATTACGGAAAAACGCCTGTTCTTGCCGGAAGCCGGCGGTGAGGGTCTTTTCTGGGCAGGTGTAGGTGAAAGTAATCCCGCTCTTATCGTTACTGTCGGGACACCCGCTTCTGAATCCGCTCTGAAACATATCAGGGATATCCCTCTTATATGTACTATGATTTTGGGAGGAGTGGACAGTTTTATTTCTTCACCTTCCACTACCGACAGTGTCCCTGCATTCTCCGGTGTTACCTTATCAATCCCCTTTCAAAAACAGCTGGAAATTTTACGCGAGGCTCTGCCTACTGTCAGGAGGGTGGGGCTTCTCTTCGCAGATGCTTCAACCGCAGATCGGCACTCGGCAAGAAATATCGCGCAAAAACTCGGTCTGCGGCTTATAGAAGCCAAGGTCGACAGCGACAGGGAAGTATCCAAGGCTCTAAGAGATATTCTGTCCAATATCGATATTCTTTGGATTCCTCCAGACGTTCATATTTATCGACGGGATGCGCTGAGATTCATTCTCGAGGAATGTTACCGAAAGAGTGTTCCGGTGATGGCCTTCTCAAAGCAGTTGGCGGTTGCCGGGGCGGCTTTGGCGATAGGCATTGATTACCAGGATATCGGACGACAGACAGCGGAACTGGTGGTGGAAAAATTATCCCGTAAGGAATTAATTCCGAACCGGATAGAGGCTCCTCGCACAGTTAAACTTTATATCAATGAAAAAGTGGCGCTGGGTCTGGGACTCCACATTCCGCGCAAAGTGTTCAACAGCTCGGTCATCATCGGCAGGGAGGATCCGTTAAAATGACCCCTGCCCATAAAAAAGTGCGTTTCCGGATGAACCTCAGAGCAAAGGCTTGCCTGGCAGTCATCTCGCTGATTGTAATCATATCCGCATTATTCACCACCTTTTTCATTTTCTATCTGAAAAGATCATCCATGGAGGAGCTTCGCAAAAGGTCCGTCTCTTTAGCCGACAATCTGGCTTATAATAGCAAATTTGCAGTTTTTTCACAGGATACCCAAAATTTACAAAATCTTATTAATGGAGTGAAAAGGGAGAGTGAGATCATCCGGGCTATGATTGTCGGTCTTGAGGGAGAGCTTCTTGTTTCATCAGATACAAGCGGTTTATCGGCGGCATCTCCGGTGGATAGGGCATCGGTATTTACAGGACGGACATGGTTTCCTTCGGTAGACCCTGATATTTATCGAGCCGCGGCAATTATTACCATCGAGAGAGAAATTGTACGAGGTGATGAATCCTTTCTTTTTTCACCCTTGGAAAAGATATCCGCTCAGGACAGCATTGCTGTCAAGCAGGAGGCGCTGGGTTGCGTTATCCTGGAGGTTTCACTGGCCGACATGAATAAAGAGCTTTCAAGCGCTGTAAAGAAAGCTGTTTTTATCACACTTGTCATGCTTTTATCGGCAATCCTGATAGTAATTTATTTCGTAACCAAAATCGTACGGCCTGTATATCTTCTTGCGGATGCCACCAAAGAGGTAGCCAAGGGAGGTTTCGGCAAGGTCGTTTCTGTTGATCGAAGCGATGAACTGGGAGTTCTGGCAAATTCGTTCAACGAT
>CAZSTM010000243.1:0-6522 GCA_964609635.1 uncultured Gemmatimonadales bacterium | reverse complement strand
TGGACATGATTTTGAAAACCAAAATCCAGTAAATCACATCCAAAAGAAAGCCTTAGTACATGAATCCATAAATAGTGTAACGTATTTTTCTAAACCAATCCACCAATTTAGCGTAGGGGCGAGGCATGCCTCGCCGATGTTCGGGCGACCGATCGGTCGCCCCTACGGTCTTGTTCAGCGTGTCTGTAAAAAACACGTAATCGAACTTTTGAATTACAGCACTTAGATATGAAGCACAAAGAAATGACGGAAAAATAATCCGATTTATCCTGTTATCTTGTCTAATTTTTTGGTTCCGGTTCTTCCGGGTTAAGAATAGGAGAAACCTTAGATGAATTTTCTACCGGTTTACAAGCGTGAGCTCCGCAGTTACTTCACCTCTCCGATCGCTTACGTAGTGCTGACCTTTTTTATTCTGCTGACCGGTTTCTTTTTCTATGTGTTTATCAGCGAATTCTCTCAGGCCTCGATGTCGCAATCGCCGTACGGTCCGCGGAACCTGAATGTCACCATGCACATACTGAGACCTCTGCTGGGCAATATCAGCGTAATCATGCTGTTTGTCATGCCGCTGATCACCATGAAACCGTTTTCCGAGGAACGCAAGACAGGCACCATCGAACTTCTGCTCACCTACCCGTTGAGCGACCTCGAGATTCTGCTGGGCAAGTATTTCGCCGCTCTTACCCTGTTCCTGGTCATGCTCGCCATAACCCTGGTATACCCGTTATTTATGGTCCTGCACAGCCAGCCCGAACTGGGAACCCTGTTCAGCGGTTATCTCGGCCTGCTGTTGATGGCGGCCGCTTTCATGGCTCTGGGGATTTTCATCTCCTCGCTAACCGAAAACCAGATCATCGCCGCGATCGCAACTTTCGCAACCCTGCTGATCCTATGGATCATCCGCTGGGTCGGCCCCAATGAACTGATCCGTCACCTGTCGATCCTGGAGCATTTCAACAACTTCGCCGAGGGCCTGATCGATACCCGCGATCTTGTCTATTACCTCAGTTTTACCGTACTCTGGCTGTTTATGACCCTGAGGGTGCTGGAATCTAAAAAGTGGAGGAGCTAGAACAGATGGCCACCAAAAAGTTTATTCTTTTCATTCTTGGAGCAATACTGATCCTGGTCGCGGCCATCGGGCAGATTATCCAGGCTGGAGCGGGTGTGCTGCCGATAACTTTTTACGTGCTGGGCGCGGCTTCGATAGCTTTCTATCTCTATACCAACAGGGATGAGCTGGCCCTGCTGCTCAGCCGCCGGTCCACGGCCCGTGGGATGGTCTCGGTGGCTTACATCCTGATTTTTATCGGCATCCTGGTGATGGCGGGCTTTTTCAGCCGGCGGCATCACTACCGGTGGGACCTGACCAAAAACAAGACCCACTCGGTTGCCCTGCAGACTCGTCAGCAGCTCGAACGTCTGGACCGCGACACGCTGGATCTGACGCTTTACGCTTTTTACCAGGGAAAGGCCGGAATGAAGGATAAGGAGCAGTTCATCGATCTTCTGGAAACCTACTCGCACTACAGCGACCGTTTCAAGTTCGAGTTGACAGACATCGACCGCAACCCGCTGCTGGCCTTGCAGCTCGGTATTACCAGCACCAGTACGGTGATACTCACCTATGGCGACCGCCAGGAAAAAATCTACTCGGAGCAGGAGGCCAAGATCACCAACGCCATAGCCAAGCTGCTCGGCTCAAGCGACCTGGGCATGAGGGGGGCGGTTTACTTTGTCACCGGGCACGGCGAGCCCAAACTCGAAGGCCCGGGCAGCGAGGAAGAGATAACCTACTCACAAGCTAAAACTGCGATCGAAGACCAGATCGGGCCGGTGCGCGAGCTGCTGGGCACCGGCAAGCCGATCCCGGACTCCTGCGAGATACTGGTGGTGGCCGGTCCCAGGGTGGATTACCAGAAGGCCGAATTCGAGAGCATCGCCGACTACCTGAAAAAAGGCGGCCGGGCCTTGTTCCTGCTGGACCCTTTCATGGCCGACAGCATGGCCGGCTTCCTGGCCGGCTACGGGATCAGCCTGGGCCGGGATTTGATTGTCGACCTGCTGAACGCCACGGTAATCAGCCCGTTTGTTTTCCTTGCCGATACTTATGAGACCCACGAGATCACCAAGTTTTTCGACGTGGCCACCATGTTCGGCATGGCGCGCTCGGTCCGTGCCGACAGTGCTTCGCCTGCCGGGGTGACGGTCGAGGAATTTATCAAGACCAGCGAAATGAGCCACGCCGAAAGCGACCTCGATCTCATACAATTCCAACCCGAGGCGGTATTCCAGAAGGCACAGGATGAGGGCGCTCCGGTACCTCTGGCCGTGGCCGCCACCATCGATCTCGATGATCGCCTAAGCGCTTCCGATTCCGGTGAAATTGCCGCAGCCGCCGGTGAGCAAAGGCCCGGCCGCCAGGCCAGGATAGTGGTTATCGGCGACCGCGATTTTATCGCCGACGGCCTGCTGGACAAGTACGGCAACCGCGACCTGCTGCTCAACTGCCTGCGCTGGCTGAGCGGTCAGACAGACCGGATAACCATAGCGCCCAAGGAGACCGAAAGCACTCCGCTCGTTCTCAGAGACGCCCAGCGAACCGTAATACTCGTGGTTACCCTGATCGCCCTTCCGGGTTTGATAGTGCTGACCGGCATCTTCATTCGAATCCGCCGGAGGTCAGGGCGATGAACGTTAAAAAGGTGCTGGCTTTCCTGGGTATATTTATTTTGATGGTGGTTTTCTACTACTTCTACGAGTACAAGGGCGGGGAGCTGCGTCAAGAGCGTGAGGAGCTCGGGAAAAAAGCCCTTGTTTTCAGCCCCGACAGCCTGGAGAGTTTCCTCATGGTGGCCAGGGAAGAGGGCTCAGCCGCCGCCGATACTGTTTCTCTGTCCTTGGCCCGGGGCCGCTGGCGCCTGAGTTACCCGGTGGCCACAGACGCCGACAGCCAGGCCGTGGCCCGGCTGCTCTCATCGGCTGCAGGAGCTTCGTTGAACCGGGTCGTCGAGGACTCGGCCGGTGATCTTTCCATATTCGGCCTGGATGAGCCCCGGCTGGTTCTCGAGCTCCGCACCCGGGATGCGAAAACACCCCTGCGACTGTGCCTGGGCAATAAGAACCCGACCGGCAGCTACCTCTACGCCGCCGACGGCACCCGGCCCGCCCGGGTGATCCTGCTCAACAGCTGGCTGCTCTCCGACTTAAACAAATCGCCCCAAGAGCTGCGCGACAAAAAAGTGCTCCACTTCGAAAACGACCAGGCGAAGAAACTTATCCTGGAGACCGCCGGAGGCGAAATCCTGTGCCTGGAGCGCGAAGAAGACGACTGGCAGCTGAGAGAGCCGCTGGTTGCTCCGGCCGACCGGGACAGCGTGGAGGCAATACTCAAAGAGCTCCAGGAGGCCGAAGCCGAAAGCTTTATCGATGACCCGGCCGAGATCGACCTGAAAAATTTCGGCCTGAGCGCCCCGCTGCTGACAGTGAAACTCTACCAGCAAGACGACCAGGCAGTGCGCCTGCTCTACCTCGGCAAGCGGCAAAGCGGGGACGGCCCCTATTATGCCCGGCGCGAGGGAGAGGAAAATGTCTTCCTGGTGGAAGATGACCTGGTAAAAAGGCTTACCCCGGAAGTCTCGATCTTAAGAGACCGCCGCCTGGTACGCGCCGCCAAGGATGCGATCACCCGGTTCAGGCTGGTATATCCGGACCGGTCCGTGACTGCACTCAAGTCCGGAACAGGCGACTGGAGTCTTACCGAGCCGGACACCTCTCGCGCGGATGGAGGCCGGGTGGACGGCCTGCTCTGGAGTCTCAAAGAACTCGAGGCGGTAAGCTTTATCGAGCACCCGGGCAAGTCTCTGCTGCGGGCATTCGAGAATCCTTTCCTGGTGCTGGAATACCAAACCGGGGACAGCGGCGCATTCTCGGGCGAGCTGAAATTCGCCGGTAACCCGGATCAGGACTCGCTGGTCTTCGTTCGGGAAAGCGCCCCGGGAGGCCAGGTGGCCGTGGTGGATGCGGAAAAAGCCCGGGACCTGATGAAAGACCCGAACGATCTTCGCTACAAAAAAGTCCTCGAATTCGATACCGAGGAAATTACCCGCATCAGGCTCGAATACCCCCAGGACACTCTGGAGCTGGTGAAAAAAGAAGACAAATGGCTGCTGGCCTCCGGCGGAAATGTCGAGATCACCTCCTGGAAAGCACAGAATCTGCTCTGGGACCTGGCCGGAATGGAATTCAACAGGCTGGTCGGCCCACCCGCCGACCGGGTGGAAAGTCTCGGACTTGAGCGCCCTGTTTTGAGAGTCTCGCTGTGGAGCGAAGGCAAAGAACCTTACCGGAAGGTAGCTTTCGCCGACTCTATCCCAGGCCGGGATGAGATGTACCTGTCTGTCGAGGGCGACAACCGGCTCTTCGCCGTTGAGAAACGAATCTATGGCAGTATGCCGAAATCAGCCGAGGAGCTTCGAAAGGAGGAATAGCAGGGAACTTTGCAGCGCTATTGACCGGCCGGTGGACAATTTGCTATATTGATAAAGAAGATTCTGTCTTTTTCATACCTGATTTCGGAATTCAGTTACTTTACGCCGGAGTCCTGCCATGTTTGAATCATTCTTGGATTCTATCAGAAGCATAGACTGGTCAGGCTACCAGATTTCGATTTTCGAGGTGCTTTTGGTGATTTTTGCCCTGATAAAAAGATTCAACATGCTTTCGTTGCTGATCCTGGCAATCGTTCTGGGTAAAGGGTTTATCCACGTCCAGAGTAACACCGATTTCAGCGGAGAGTTCGCCGATACCATTCCTTTCATTCTCTACACCATTTGCTCGGCGATATTTCTGATTTACGCCATGGTCAAGCTGTTCCATAGTGATGATTGAATCTTGCCGCAGCCAGGGTAAATCACGCCTTCAGCATCCTTTTCCACCGATAAATCCCGCACGATTCGGAATCAATGAGCGAAGTCATATTTTTCATGCGCTGCCAAGGCTGTGGCGCCAAAAACAAGGTCCGCCTGGTAAGCGGCCAACGTGTGCGCGCCCGCTGCGGAAACTGCGGCGAGGTGTTGCCGCTGGATAAATCACGGGTATTGACGCTGGTGGCCTGGCAGGGTACCAAAAGATTTTTTGCCTACCGGCTGCCCGGGGCCCTTTTGGTGTTGGTTGATGTCGTACTAAAGGTGCTGAGCGCTCTGTTCAGCCCTTTGCGCGCGCTCTGGCGCAGGCTGCCGCCGACTTTAAGAAAGCGGCTCGGCTGGGTGATGCTTTCCGTGCTGGTGATCAGCTACCTGGTGGTCGAGAATACGCTCAAGCTCGGCTCTCTGCTGGCCCTGGCGGTGCTGCTCGCCCTGGCCATGGCCGGGGTAATGGTAGCCGCGCGCGGGCCGCTGGCGCTGCGCCAGATGATGGATAAGCTAATCCGTCGATGCCCCTCCTGCGGACACCGTTATTTCGGCTGGCTCAAAAGCTGTCCCCGGTGCGGGAGTAATCACTGATTACAAATTAGAATTCAGATGGAAATACAGTGATTTTTTATCCGCAGATTACGCAGATTGATCGGATTAATATTATAACTTATTGAAAATTTAGAAGTTGTAGGGGCACAGAGAGGGCAGGGATCGCGAGTGAACGCGAGCGAAAGGCATGGGAGGAGTGCTCGTGAGTGAGCCGGAGCATAGCGGAGACCCGCGCACGCAGGTAGCGCGACATGCGAACGAGAGGTGTGGATGAGGGTTCGTCAGCTAATGCGCCACGAGCGGTGAGGGGGCCCTGCCCGCTAAATGATTAGTCCTAAGATTTACATTTTTCCTTGTGGCCGCTGGAGTGGACATGGGGGTTTAAATAAAAAATCCCCCGCTCGAGCGCTGCCAGTATCTCGAGCGGGGGATTAAAAAAAGTGAGTTGCGTAAGGTATCTTTATAAAAATAAAAAAAAAGAAAAATAATCAACTATAACCTTTATCCTTTTCCCATTTTCTCGCAGCTTCTTCAGTTGTTCGGCGGCCTACTTTTTTAATATGTCCTTCAGGCCATTTCTGTTGATGCTCTTTTCACCTTCGCTCCAAGTCGTCAGTTATTCCTCCATGCACAATTTTGTGACCTAATTTAAACTGGTATTTGTATGTATCTCGCGGTTTTGTCATAAATAACTCCTATATTGAAAGTTGAAAATATTTTCCAAACTTCTCAACCCGGATTATATAAATAATGATCCCAATTAGATTCAAAGATAGCGCATATCCAATACACACCCCTGAATCCCCTCTTCAACTGTCTCTGCGTTGCGGATGGGGGTTAAGAATTCCCCTCTTGAGAGGGGTGCCCCTCCCCCTTAATAAAGGGGGTGCCTGCTTTAGCAGGCGGGGGATGTTATAAGCGGGCGGGGTGTGTTATTTCCCTCTTAAAAGCGGTGTCTGCGGTAGGGACACGGCCATCCGCTCCACTCGCGGCGCATTCGCTTGCGAGCCCTGCCCTGTGTTAGAATGCATAAGTAGTTGTAAAAGCGGAAGCC
>CAZSTM010000242.1:0-6558 GCA_964609635.1 uncultured Gemmatimonadales bacterium | reverse complement strand
CGCGAAGTAAAGGCCGAATCCCCCGGCCAGCAGCCGAACCCGCCGTTACCCGACCTACAGGCCAGGATCCATTCGGTTATGGAGCGCACTCCGTCGGTTGCCGGCGTTTCTTCGCCGGTGCGGCCCTCCCCGCCTGGAGCGCCGCAGGAAAAGACACTAACAACGCAAAATAAACTCAGAATGATTGTCACGAATCTTAAAACGGACGCCATTCTTTTATCTCCCTTCAAGTTATGAACCATAAGACAAAGATAACTCAAACCCACTTTCGCCAGATCAAAGTTGATAGTCGCTATTTCAGGTTGTTTCCAGGTTGCCGTCTTCTCCCGGAACTGTACTACTAATACTAAGAGAATTAAAGACTCCGGCGCGCCCAAGCTGCCGGGAATTTTCGACTGTTAAGGCTTTTTGATTATTACAATTCGCTCGCTATTGGATTCAAGCATCTTTGCAGGTTAAAATTATCTGCCGGCAAGGAAAATAGCAACTTCAATCCTACTACCTGATCCAAAGTTTATCCCGTTAAACGTGAAAAAAATATTTCCTGCACTATGGCTCTTGGTAAGCAGTCTCCTCCATGTGAGTTACCGGTATTTGTCTATAGCCTCAATCAGGGCCTTGACATTTTCAAACGGAGCATCATTTTCAATCTCGACATAAAACATGGCACCACCGCCCAGCTTGTGATAGCGTTCAGCATACCTGGCAATTGTCCGTTCTATTTCTTCAGGCCGTCCATGCGGTATCAGATGCTGTCGGTCCGGATGTATGAAAGTAAGAATCCCGCGGTCTTTGCAATCTTTGGAGAAAGACTCCAAATCAAAGAGAGCAATCTGGGGCCAGATTCCATTAATTCCAAGGTCGAGAATCTCGTCAAATATTTCAGTGCGGCACCCGCATACATGAAAGAATATCCTCCTGCCTGCTTTTCGTACAGGTTCCATCAGGCGGCGGTAGCGTGGCACAAAATGGCGCCGGAAAAAGTCAGCAGGCATCAACTGGGAAGACTGGGTGCACCAGTCATCCGCAAACATGATTACATCCACATCAGCCTTAAGATATGAATCCATGACCCGTTCCCAGTAGTCAGTCAGCCTGTCTAAAAAGTTTATCAGGTCCGGGTCTTCGGAAAAAAGATCAATAAGAACTTTCTCCATGTGCTCAAGTTCATATAGCTTCTGAAAAAGGGATACCCATCCCTCAATAACAAGTTTTTCTTTCCTGTTTTCCTGCACCTTTCGCCGCAGATCACCAAACGCGGCTGTCCCGGGTACCGGCACGGGAGGAAATTTACAACTGCGGCTTTCTTTCCAGCTGGTAAAGGGAGCTTTGCAGATGTATCCCTGCAGCCCGAATACCCTGTATTCAAGCATGGCTCCCCATTCATCCTTGCGACACTCGTAATATTCGCCGCGTTCATCTATAGCCTCTTTCGGTGGCTGAGGAATTCTGTCAAAAGAAACTACATTGTCCGGCTGGTATTCATTGAACAGTTCCAGCAGCTTCTGTCCATGCACATGAAGTCCTGCTTCGGATGGATGATAGTAAACAGGGATTTTGTCCGGGTTACGGTACTCCATAGCCGCAAGTGTGCGTTCTCGACTGTTCAAGACTGTCACCTCTAAGATCTGTGCTTCGCCAGATAAAATTGGGCGGTGTGAGTTAGAAATTAAGGTATATTTTCCAGTAGATGCAACAGTTTTTTGCGTCTTTATTCCCGAAGTTAAGAGATCTTTTTAGTTTTAGACCTCCGGTCAATTCCTTAAACCATAAGTAATGCACTTTTGGAGGTTGTGCTTATTGGTTTGAGGCGGATCAGAACCTTCCGCTTGATATGCAGGTGTCCCCAAAAGCTCCGGCCGTCAACAAGCCGGAGCTTCAATGTAAGAGGCTGATACAAACTGACACAGAGTGGTCTTCCGCCCTTTTAACCGGAGGTTATGCCTGTTTTTTCAAATAAAAAAGGACTCGTAAGTTATTACGAGTTCTTTGGTTATGGCGGGCCCGACGAGACTATTCTAGAAATTTTTTTGGCGGAGATGCCGGAGGAGTTGATTGAGCTGATTCGAGTGGCGGTGGCTTGAAATCTTGGACTCGTTTTCGGGGAGCAGGTCAATACGAAAAAGTCCAGGAACAAGATACTGGAAGTAGTGTACATTAAGGTAATTAATTCAATTATGACATAATAACAGATATAAGAGGAAAAAATAAGCCTCGAGCAACCTCTGGGATGAAAAGTGTGACATATTCTAAATACAACTTTTTAGTTAAGTATTTTGCAATATACTTAGCAGATGTAAATAGGAGGTTCAAATGTTAATTAAATTTTTTATGATTCTTGCTGCCATTCTTTTAGTGGCAGTACAGGTCAGTTACACATCAGATAAAAAATATGAAACGGCGACCTTTGCAGGTGGTTGTTTTTGGTGTATGGAACATCCATTCGAGAAGCATGAAGGAATAATAGAAGTTATTTCCGGTTACACTGGTGGCCAGAAAGAAAACCCGACCTATCATGAAGTGTCGTCGGGTAAAACCGGGCATTTGGAAGCCGTACAAATCACCTTTGATCCGAAGGAGATAAGCTATTCGGAATTGCTTGACATCTTTTGGGTGCAGATAGATCCAACTGATGAAGAGGGGCAGTTTGTCGACCGTGGGTCTCAATACGCAACAGCCATTTTTTATCATACTACGGAACAGAAACGGTTGGCAGAAATATCAAAATATAATCTTAATGCATCCGGGATCTATGATATGCCGGTAGTCACCGAAATAAAACAAGCGACTCGATTTTATAAAGCCGAGGATTATCATCAGGATTTTTACAAAAAGTGTCCGGTGCGTTATTTTAACTACAGAAAAGGTTCGGGGCGTGACCAGTTCTTGAAAAAAATCTGGAAGAGCGAAATGAAAACTACCGCTCTACATACAAACGATTCGTTTATAAAGCCTTCTGAAACGAAGCTGAAAAAAATATTAACTCCTATGCAATACGAAATCACTCAAAAAAATGGTACGGAACCGCCGTTTAAAAATGAATATTGGGATAATAAGAAAGAGGGCATATATGTCGATATCGTCTCGGGTGAACCACTCTTTAGTTCGCTCGACAAATATAATTCTGGAACAGGTTGGCCAAGTTTTACCAAGCCGCTCAATAAAGAAAATATTCTCGAAGTCGAAGACAGAAGGATTTTTATGGTAAGGACTGAAGTCCGTAGCAAACAGGCTGATTCTCATCTCGGACATGTATTCGATGATGGTCAACTTCCGACAGGACTTCGATATTGCATTAATTCAGCAGCCCTCCGATTCATTCCAAAACAAAACCTGGAAAAAGAAGGGTATGGAGAATATATACATCTCTTCGAGAAATAGCGGACCAACACTGATGCGGTAAATGGCGGCTTCAATCACCCAACCCAAACCACTCGTTATTATTTTAGACTTTTAAATAAATGGCGAGCCTGACGAGGCTATTTTAGAAATTTTTTAGCGGAGATGCCGGAATAGATATTAGGACAGATCAAGATGATTGCAGCTTGAAATTTTGGACTCGTTTTCGGGGGGCAGGTCAGAGAACTCACTGGAATACTGTTTGATTATGCCAGCCCTGGCACAATTGAATCCTTGTCCAGGTATAAGCGCAACCTGGTTTCCAGGCATTGAACCGGGAAAAACTATTCAGAGCCGGATTTCGCCCGGTGCATGTCGGCTTCCAGATGGCCCGACATATTATTGCCGGAGAGTTCTATAGTGCTTTCTCCCGGGGCCACGTATACCCCGTAGCGCTGGGTGCGTTCGCTGCCGGTGCGAGTTTCAGCGATCAGGTTATCTTCGAACACTTCGTCCATATTCTGGTTTTCGACGAACACTCCGCAGCCCTCCCTGTCGCCGCCGTTGTCGGTTATCTCGTTATTGCGGAAAACGTTGCGGTGGCCGCCCACCTGCAGCTTGTTTTTGCGGAAATAGACCCCGTAGGTGCCGTTGTAGCGCACCTTGTTGCCGGTGAACAGGTTGTCGCTGTCCTTGTGGCCGATGGAGATGCCGTAGCGCCCGTTGTACTCGATGACATTGTTCGTAAAAGTGCCCTGGCGCACCCGGTAGCAGAGAAACAGGCCCACAACGCCGTTGTGGTGCGCGTGGCAGTCCCTGACCACGCTATGCCGGCTGCCGGTGCCGGGATGGATGCCGAAGCCGTTATTATTGTACACTTCGCAGCCTGCCACGGTGATGCTGTCTGTGATCTGGAAGCTTATCCCGTCTCCGTTGAAGTTGCGGGCCACGCAGTTTCTGATGACACAATTCCGGCAGTCGAAGAGGTAAATCGCCCCGGCGCGGCAGCCGTTAAGATCCCAGGGGTTTTCCTCCTTGTCGCCATCGGAGGTGATGCCCTCAATAATCAGGTCGCTCCTGTCGAAGGCCGCCAGCACCGGAAATGTCGACTCGACCCGGGCCGAGCCGCCAACGTAGTCCAGGTCGTGGATCGACCTCTCGCTCAGCCTGAGCGTGTCCCCGGACACTTCGTTAATCGTCGCCACCACTATGCCGTAACCGCCCCGGTTGCGCCCGTCGAACATGCTCACGCCCATGCCGGCCCGGAACTTTTCCGGTTCGGCCACCTGTAGGTCGCTTTCACCCCAGTCGCCACCGTCTAAAACCCGGCTGGCAACGGCCGGGGCTTTTTTCAGAATGGTCTCCCCCGGCACTCCCCGCACCACCACCCCTGAAACCGGAATCACCAGGCTGTTGTGCAGGATATAGGTGCCAGGACCTATTTCCAGCGTGTCGCCTGGGGCCAGCATGTCCGCCGCTTGCTGCAAAGCGAAATTGTCGTCGCCAACTACGTCGGCCCCCTGCTGCTGCGCCACTTGCACTGTCCTGGGACCGGCCGGAGCATCACATTCCTGCCGCGCACACCCCGCAAAAAGCAAGAAAACAATCATCGATAAAGCCACAAAGAAATTCCGTCTAACAACTGCTGTCATCTGGCTCATCCTCGACAAAAAGGCTGGATGGATGGAAAAACGACAGTACCAGTATACATCGTTTGGCTCCTGAAAACAATATTTGTGCAGTGATGTTGCTACAATTTTTTTAGAGAGGATACAAGCGGAGATTAGCAGCATAATCCGGCCAATATTGGCTTCAAAGCTTCATTCTGAACCAGTCGCTATTATTTTAAAAGTTTAAAAAATGGCGGGCCCGACGAGACTTTAACTGTCGACCTCCGGCTTGACAGGCCGCTTGGCAGCATTCTTGCAACTTCTTACAAACCAACCCAAAAGCGCATGGATAGTGAAATATATTTTGGCACCTGATCAACCTTCATGATTGATTTTACTCATAGTTCCCGGACTTGTTTTCCGGACACAGGTCACTGCTGATCAAGAGAATATTTCAGCTCATTTTTATTGCTGTCGATTTTAACGGTTGAACCATCAAGGATCTCCCCGGAGATTATTTTCCTTCCGATAGAAGTTTCCAGTTCACGCTGAATGAGCCGCTTAAGCGGGCGTGCTCCAAAGACCGGGTCGTAGCCATGATCCACCAGGTAATTCCTGGCCTCGTTGGTTAATTCCAGTTTAATCTGTCTCTCCTCGAGCCTTTTACGTAACTGCACCAGTTGGAGCTCTACTATCTCAATTAGTTCATCTTTGCTGAGCGGCATGAATAGAACAGTCTCATCTATTCGGTTCAGAAATTCCGGCCTGAAATGGAGCCTTAACTGCTGAAACACGTTGTTTTTTACTTGGGAGCTTAACTCCTTAGCCCTTTGAACTTCTTCGAAAATTGTATCCGATCCAATGTTGCTGGTCATAATTACCACTGTGTTTCTGAAATCCACGACATGGCCCTGACTGTCCGTAAGCCGCCCGTCATCGAGTAGCTGAAGCAAAGTGTTAAATACATCCGGGTGTGCTTTTTCTATCTCATCAAAGAGGATGACACTGTATGGCCGCCTGCGCACAGCTTCGGTAAGTTGCCCGCCCTCCTCGTAGCCCACATATCCGGGGGGCGCTCCAATAAGGCGCGCAACGGAATGCCTCTCCTGGTACTCACTCATATCCAGGCGTACCATATTTTCCTCGGTGTCGAACAGGGCTTCTGCCAGCGCCCTGGCCAGCTCCGTCTTGCCGACGCCTGTAGGGCCGAGAAATAGAAAAGAACCGATCGGCCTTTTGGGGTCTTTAAGCCCGCTGCGGGAACGCAGGACCGCGTCCGAAACGGCCTGTACGGCCTCATTCTGCCCGACAACCCGATGATGAAGCATATCGTCCAGGTGTAGAAGCTTCTCCCTTTCTCCCTCGACCAGCTTCGCAACCGGTATGCCTGTCCAGCGTGATACGATCTGGGCGATCTCTTCCTCGGTTACCTCCTCCCTGAGAATACGTTTATTGTCGTCGTCAGCAAGCTCTCTTTCCATCGACTCGAGTTTTTTCTCCAGCTCCGACAGGGCGCCGTATTTCAATTCCGCCGCCCGGTTGAGATCATACTCCCGTTCCGCTTTTTCGATTTCCGATTTTGTATTCTCGATCTGCTCCCGAAGCGTCC
>CAZSTM010000241.1:0-6591 GCA_964609635.1 uncultured Gemmatimonadales bacterium | reverse complement strand
AGTATAGCCTGCCTGGTTTCCGGGATTTCTCTTTTGCATACAAGAAAAAGGATCAGCCCGAGGACAAAGGCAAGAAGTGCCGGTAATAGAAATGCAGTGAGTGTTTTTATGCTCTCAAATATCTCTCCATAAAGAAAAACAATAATAAGGGGAAACAATAAAAGTACACCAGCCGGATCACCTGATCTTAATGGTGGCCAGGCTCAGCAGCATCAGGATGATACCCACGATCCAGAAACGAACCACCACCTTGGTCTCGGCGATACCCAGATGCTGGAAGTTGTGGTGGATCGGCGCCCGGTGGAAAATTCTGCGGCCCAGCCTGGCGATCCCGATTTTTTCCTGGATCAGCACCGAGGCCCCCTCCAGCACGAAAATGCCGCCGGCGAGCAAAAAGAGGAACTCCTGCTTGATCATGATCGCCACCACGGCCAGGATCCCTCCCAGGGCCATGGAGCCGGTATCGCCCATGAACACCTGTGCAGGATAGGTGTTGAACCACAAAAAGCCGAGTCCTGCACCCACCAGCGCGGCCAGGATGATAGTTAGCTCGCCGCTGCCCACCAGATGGGTAAAAAGCAACTGGTCGGCGTGTTTGTAGTTTCCGATAATGTAGGCGAATACTCCGTACACCCCGGCGGTGAGAGAGGTCGGTACGATGGCCAGCCCATCCAGTCCATCCGCAAAATTGACCGAGTTGCTGATCGCCAGGATCACGAATACGCCGAACAGCAGGTAGAACCAGGAGAGGTTCACTACCGGGTATTTGTAGAACGGAAGCTGCAGGAAGAACTTATAGTTTTCCGGAGTGACATCGGTAGTGCCTTTCAGCAGGACGACCTTATCCGGGGTCAGGGGTGTCAGCTCCGCTGAAAGGTAGACCAGCATGAAACCGACGGCGAAGATAGTCTGCAGCCCGAGTTTGGTCAACTGGCTCAAGCCCCGGCGGCTGTCCTGGTGCTTGATTTTCAAGTAGTCATCGGTAAAGCCGATACCTCCGAACCAGATCATGGCCGCCAGCACCAGCTGGACGAAGCGATTGGTCAGGTCGTTCCAGGACAGGATCGCCGCCAGCAACGCGCCGACAATCATCACGCCGCCCATGGTGGGAGTGCCGCGTTTGCTCTCCGGGTCTATCAGCCCGTAATTGAAAACAGTATCCCGTGCGCCGTGCAAGTAGAGCAGGCGGATCAACCGGTTGCCGAAGAAGAGTATCAGGCAGAAGGCGGTGATTGCCGCAGCTATCGACCGGACCGAAAGGTAGCTGGCAAGCCGCAGCCAGTCCAGACCCGCCAGGGGTACGAGCACCTTTTTGCAGAGGAAGTAGATCATGATGGAGATTTCCTGTCGGTTTGGTTTTCACCGGCGCCGGCGGCACGGCTGCCGGTGCTCAGGCGGTGCATACGGTTGAGAGAGCGCTTGAGAGGGAAAGTAGGAACGAAGTCCGTGCAGGTGGGGATTATGTTTTCTATTCGTTTTATCAGCGGGTCTCCCGGGCTCACCAGGCCGCGCTCCACCAGGTGGCCGACCGCCAGGGCCAGGGCCTGACGGATGCGCCAGTTGGGATGAAACAGGAAGCGATCGAGATCGCTCAGCAATTCCGGGTCGGGAGAGACCGCTCCCAGCGCTTCGAGCGATCTCCAGCGTACCTCCAAGGAACGGTGCTCGAGATTTGATTTCAGCGCCCGGGCGAGCTGTTCGCAGGAACCGATTTTGTCCCGGAGTTTAAAGATAACCCCGGCGACTGCCGAGCGTGTCTCGTAGTACGGGTCCTCTTCCAGCACGCGGACCAGCAGGTCCCCTAACCGTTCGTCCCACACACCGAGGCTGCCGAGAGAAACCAGGGCATTGCGGCGGATGAAGCCCACCTGCCTGAAATCTCTGCCGATCAGCCTCCTGAAAACCGGAGCCGGTGTGCGGTCCGAGGCCAGGTTTAGCAGCAGGTCTCTGCGTTGTTTGTGCTTGAGAATCCCGACCAGTTTCACTCCGTTATTACGTACCCGCCAGTTGCCGCTCACCAGGAAACCGTCCGCGAAATAGCGCAGGGTTTCGAGTATCTGAGTCCCCTCGAGTTCGTTTATATCTTTATCACTGCTGAGTTTTCTAGCGTAAGCTATTACCTGGTCGCTGGAGAGGTAGGCCAGGCGGGTCGGATCGAAATCGCCTTCCGTAACTTCAGCAGAGCTTACAGAGCTCTGTCTGGCAAGGCGCTCCCCGGCGAGTTCGCTTTCCACGGATTTGACAAATTTTTCCATCACATCCTGTGAGCTCATATCCAGGGCGGAGGTTTCCATCCGACGCAGGCGCTCAGGGTCCGAGAGCAGGCGGCTTGCCGTAGAAGCCAGCTCTTGGCCTCCGACCAGGGCTTCGAGCTCGCCGTCGACCATGACCGGGCGCTCGAAAATTATTTCCGCAGCGCCGGAGCGGGCCAGGCCCAGAGCGTTTACCACCTGATGTTCGCCCGCCAGGTTGGATTTAGGTATGATCAGAGCCGCCCGCCCGCAGCGGCAGAGCTCGCTGAGAGTGCCGCCTCCGCCGCGGCAGACTACCAGATCGGCGGCGGCGTAACAAGTCTGAATCTCGTGGAAGAAGTCCTGCCGATGGTAGCGTTCGAGAGTACGCTTCTCCAGGCCGAGTGCGGCCACCCGTCGGGCGGTGTCGGAAGCCGCGTTGTAGGAAGCGCTTTCCCAGGTCCCGCTGCCGTGCAGGATCACCACTTTGGGGTCGGCCAGCAGTGAGGGCAGGGCCTCGACCAGGGCCCGGTTTATGCTCCGGGAGCCCTGGGACCCGCCGAAAACCAGCAGTACTCTGGCATCGGACGGGATCGCAAGCTCGGCGCGAGCCTGGCCTTTCTCCATCGGGACTATCTGTCTGCGGATGGGGTAGCCGGTAAGTTCCACCCGGCCTTCCGGGAGGAAAGACTGGCTGCCCTCGAAAGAGACCCAGACCCGGTCGACCCAGCGGGCTATCAGCCGGTTCCAGCTTCCGGGAGCGTAATTCTGCTCATGGATGAAAATGCGGCTTCTGCTGAGACCCAGACGGCGCAGCAGTACCGCGGCCAGCACGGCCGGGACACTGGCGTATCCTCCAGTGCCGATCACCACGTCCGGCCGGAATCCCAGATGGATGAAAGCGGCCTGTAGGGTCCCGATAAAGAGCCTAAGCAGCGAAAAAAGAACACGCAGGCCGAATTTTCCGCCCGCCAGTCCCGCCGCCAGTACATAACGTATCTCATATCCCAGGCCGGGGACAATTTTCTCCTCGGCCCGTCCCCGGATACCTACATAGAGAAAACGCGCCTGCGGATATTTTATTTTCAGGGCATCGGCAATGGCCACGGCGGGATAGACATGGCCGCCCGTGCCGCCGCCGGTAAGGATGAATTTCACGGTTCCCCGTTCGCGGCGTTTGAGTATAAAGGGCAGGATTAACTATTAGTCAGGAGGAATTATACGGTCTTTTGAATGAGTAGTCAATTGTCTTTACTCTTCCGGAGAAACCTGGATTTATTTCCAGGTCCGGCTCCGGGCTTGGGGGTGCAGGCCGGCAGTCACCGGCATAGCCGGTTGTGAAAAAATCAAAAGATTATGTGCCGGATTGCCCCTGGAGATATTTGTCGAGAAAATCCAATATCGCTTTATAGCCCTGGAGCTGGTTCTCTTTCTTGGTGAAACCGTGTCCTTCATCCTCGAATACGAGATAATCGACAGGCACGCCGTTTTTCTTTACCGCTTCCACGATTTCATCGGATTCCACCTTGAGGACCCGGGGATCGTTTGCCCCCTGAAGCACCATCAGGGGCCTGACGATATTTTCGGCATGAAACAGGGGAGACTTGGCATAGAGTTTATCCTCGTCGGTCTCCGGGTTTCCGAGTTCCCTGAAAAGGGCTTCTCTGAAAGCTTCCCACCAGGGGGGAGTGCTTTTCAGGGTTCTAACCCAATTGGAGAAGCCGAAAATATCCACGCCTACCGCAAATTCCTCAGGCCTGAAAGCCAGGGCCGCCAGGGTCATGTACCCCCCGTAACTCCCGCCGATAATACCGATTTTATTTTCATCGACACAGCCGGTGGCGGTTAGGAACTTTTTGGCATACACACAATCGTCGAGATCGACTTCACCGTGCTTTAAATCGTCCATTTTGTTGAAGGTTTTCCCGTATCCGGAGCTCCCTCTGTTATTGACTCCTATGACTGCATAGCCGTGGTTCACCAGGTATTGTATAAGTGGAGAATAACCTACCCGGGTCTGTCCTCCCGGCCCGCCGTGCACATATACCAGGGCGGGTGCTTTTTCGCCGGGTTTGAGGTGCTGCGGTTTATAATAGATCGACGGTATCTCGAGTCCGTCAAACGACCGATACCGGACAACCTCGGCTTCCACCAGGTCGAGCGGGTCGATTTCGGGGTTTATGGTCTCGGTGAGTTTGGTATATCGTTTGGTCTCGAAATCATAGCTGCATAAATTGTTGGGCGACCGTGATCCGTTATGATAAAATACCATTAACTTCTCGCTTTTCGAAATATCCACACTGCTGATTTGTCCATCGGGCAGTTTGGGAATATCCACAAGCTTGCCGGTGGCGGTGTGGTAAATTTTTATTTCGGTCCTTGCATCGTTATTGATTGCCACTACCCGGTATTTGCCGTTGCGCGAGAAGTAGGCATACCAGATATCCCAGTCGGCCTGTTCGACAGTTTCCGAGAGCCCGGATTCGATGTCGTACCGCTTGAGACAGGTGAATTCTCTCCCCTCATCGGTCAGGTAGTACAAGCTTTTGGAATCCACACTGAAAGTCACCGGATTATAGATTACATCTCCCTGGTGGGGAGTAAGGTGTTTCAGTTCTTGGGATTCCCTGTCATAGAGGTACATATCCGTATTGTTGGTCGTGATGGTTTTAGAAAACGCCAGGTAACGCTTGTCGTTGGAGATGTCGCCGAGGTTATACCCCGCATCGTTGCTGTAAATCATGGTGGGGGTGAAAGTATCGATGTCCATCCGGTAAATATCCATGAACTTCGGGTCACGCTTGTTACAGCCGTAAAAGAAGCTTTTCTCATCGTAACTCCACATATAAAAAACGGCCCTTGCCTGTTCCTCGGGCGTTAAGTCTTTAATCGAGCCCTCCTGGTCACGAAGATAAATATGATAGATTTCATTGCCGCCTTTATCACTTCTATACAGGATGCGGTTATCTTCGGGGAAGAAAGAAATGGTAAATATCGAATTTTCTTTTGAATCGGTGATTTGTGCAGGTTCACCCCCTTCAACCGGAACCGTATACGCGTTATAAATCCCTGTCTGATTGCTGGAGAAAAGGATGGTTTTTTCATCATGGGAGAACGAGCTTCCGAAGATGGAAACGGTGTTCATGAACTGGTCGATGGTATACTGCTTAACTTCCCGGTAATCACCCTTTTGACATGAGAAACAGAACATGAGTGTAAGCAGTAACACTCCGGAAATCGATACCGCCCTCATAACTCCTCCCGGCGAGAGTTAATGGAAAAAGATTTTTCGGTTGAGGTACGACCTTTTTAAATTTTTTTCTTATGGGATTAACCCGGCCTCGGGCATAGAATTGCGATATGGCAACAGTTACTCTCTGTATTTAATCTCGAAAAAACTACAAAATTTGGCAAGAAAATCAGGGTGGGACGCATGATCCAGAATATTTTCCGCCCTTGGAGTGATGTGAAAGATCTAATGGAGGAAAATCACTTCTGAAGTTTCTATAAAGTACTACTCCTGAATCCTGAAATATTTCTGCGGAAACATCCTGTTCAACATGAACCAGGAGCGAAAATTCGGTTTCTTCAATGCGTAGCTTATCATTGGCACGTTACAGCCACAGGTCCGGCAGACTACACCAGCTCCCATTACGCAGGGATTCTTAACCTCCATTGCAGCATTGAACGAGATAAAGTTCTTTCCCTTGAAAAAGCAGTCGTGTCGGTGCTCCTTCTCCCTGAACAACTCGATTATGTAAGGGGTCATGAACACGATGTCGCGGTTTTTCTTCCACGCCTTGTGGAGCCAGGCGATAGTTTGCTCCAGCTCGTCGCCCGATAGAAGCAAAGGGTCGTCTATATCGGAATGAGAAGTATAGAGCGCGAAAGTGATTCCCTCCACGTTTGAATCCCGGGCTATCTGCACCAGTTCATCTATATACTTGTAGTTGAGCCTAGAGAGGGTAGGGGCGATAATAACTCTTTTGTCGTTCCGGATGTTCTCGATCACC
Organism: uncultured Gemmatimonadales bacterium; assembly: GCA_964609635.1. Classification (GTDB taxonomy): domain Bacteria; phylum Gemmatimonadota; class Glassbacteria; order GWA2-58-10; family GWA2-58-10; genus JAFGTO01. The sequence continues at coordinate 347 of CAZSTM010000241.1, read as the reverse complement.
TTATCGAAGATATCCGCCCCCCTTATCCTGTTATGCACTTCCCGCGGCCCGTCGATGCTGATAAATATTCTTCTATTTATCCGGCTGGCTATCTTGTTAACCCCATTGGAGGCAATTGACATTGCCGTAAATATGCGGTCAGCGGATTCGATCACTTCCGGTCTCAAAGCTGGCTCTCCTCCGCTGATAAAAGCCATGCTGACACCCTTTGATTTGTGATCGAGGAACACCTCGGTCCATTTATCGCTGGTAAGCTCCTTTTTCGAGTTATCACCTTTCCACCAGTAGCAGTGGGCGCATTTCAGGTTGCATCTGGAGGTTATCTCGTAGCTTGCCACCCTGGGGAG
>CAZSTM010000240.1:0-6595 GCA_964609635.1 uncultured Gemmatimonadales bacterium | reverse complement strand
ATGACCGCACTGGCCGTCGTGCTGTGCTTCATCGTGCAGCTTCTGAACGACTACCGCCTGCCGCTTCTGATACACACCGGAGTCTTTTCCTCCGGCGAACCCTGGCCCCTGGATGAGTATCACCCCCTGAAAATCGACAGGCTGGCCAACCGGTTTCCCGAGATTCCCATTATATTCGCCCATGGCGGAGGCCGCGCCTTCTGCCGTGAGGTGCTCGGCGTGCTCCAGACCAATCCCAATGCCTACCTTGACCTTACCCACACTCTGGACAGTAAATACGGTTGGCATATCCCGCTATCGGATATGGAGGCTTTCTTTGATAAAATCGGCCCATCGCGTATAATCTACGGGGTGGATCATCCATGGTACGCAGCGGAGGATTTCAACAGAGACCTGGCCTGTCTGAAAAAAATGGGATTGAACCAGAAAGACCTGGACCTGATTCTGGGCGGAACTTTTATGCAGATACTCGAGAAAAAATCGAGGTAAATTACCCTGCTCCCCAGGGCGAGGCATCTTAAAACAGTTCTAATTCATCCGGAGATTTCTCATCTCTTTTTCTTTAAACACCTGGACATCATTATTACTTGCCAATCTTTTGTTCATCGGTACGGTTCAGTCCAGGGCGGAAGAACGGCCATTTTTCCGGGAATCATTCATACTCAAAGGAAAGGCCCTGATTCCGGAATGTTACAACCCCACTCTGGTATGCCTGCCGGACGGCTCCCTGGCCTGCGCCTGGGCCTGTGGTTCGGGTCCGCTGGCCCTGGATACTTCAATTAAAATTTCTTTTAAACCGGCGGGTGAAAGCCGATGGACTCCGCCGGTCACCGCTGCGGACGAAGTCGGATACGCGGACAATTACCCGGTCCTGGCTCAATTACCGGGAGGCAGGCTTCGCCTGTTATATGCCACTTACTACCGGGAGAAGCGCAAGGCACCGCCCGGGGCCGACCTGGCTTCCTGGCATCTCAAGTACCGGGATTCACCCGATGGCGCAGGCACATGGGGCGGCGAATTTTTCTTGGTGCCGGAATCGGACCGGGTCCCTTGCTCAAGGATGGTTAATCTGGCGAATGGTGGTTTGATATTGCCGGTTACCGATATCCGCGGCAGTAGTTCCCTGTTCCTCATATCGCGAGATAAGGGCGGCTACTGGGAGGAGTCGGCCCGGATTAGCGATCCGGCCGGACTGATAGACCCCTCGGTCGCGGAACTTGAACCCGGCCGCCTGATAGCCATGCTCAGACCGTACGAGAAGGGTCCCCGGGAACATTTCCTCCAGCGGACGGAATCAAAAGATAACGGCGGCACCTGGTCGGAACCTCAACCGACCGAGCTGCTGAATCCCGGCGGGCCTGTCGAGCTGTTACGCCTGGGTAACGGTCATCTGGTACTGGCCTATAAAGATCATACACTCTGGCTAACGCCGCTAACCCTGGCCGTCTCCACAGACGGAGGTAAAACCTGGCCGTTTAAGCGGAATCTGGAGTCCGGTAAGTGGGATATACGCGATCCGGCCCTGGTCGAGACCGGTAACGGCCACATCCACGTGGTCTATGTCTCCCGGAATATTTATTTAAAGCATGTCGAAATTACCGAATCCTGGATCATGGACAATAACAAATGAACTCGGATCATTCATCCGGAAAGCTCAGGAAAAACTCTCCAAAGCTTGAGACAACCGCTCTCGAGGGTCGGACGAAAGCTGTTTTACACGGTCTCGACAGCTTGAAACCCAACAAGTGTCATCGTCATTGGCTTTTAAAAATAATTTCCCCCAGCCTGCTCGGAACAACTCTTTTTTCGTTGTTCGCTGCTATTGTTTCAGTCATGCTTACCGGACCTGTTTCTGCAGCCGCCGGTGAAAAGCCTTTCTACCGGGCGGAAATGATTTTCAAGCCTTCCTTGCGATTTCCCCGCTGTCATTCATCAATGATCATTGCCCTGCCGGATGGGAGTCTCATGGCTGCATGGTGGAACGGTTCAGAGGAAGCGGGCAAGGATTTGGTGATAAGGGCTTGCCGTCGTCCGGCAGGAAAAGAAACCTGGGAACCTCCCTGGATTATAGCGGACACCCCGGACACGACCGAGGGTAACCCGGTCTTTTTCGCAGCTTCCCATGATGAGCTATGGCTCTTTTATCGCGCCGGTTTTCCCTGGGCCAAAATCATGTGGATGAAATCACCCGACATGGGCAAAACCTGGGGTAAGCCTGCAGTTTTTCTCGATGAACCCGGCTGGACGCTTCGAAACCGCATCCTGCGACTCTCAAACGGAGATATCATCATTCCTGCACTGACCCGCGGATCGCCGGATTTAAACCTGTCCCGGGCCACATCGATTTTTCTCTATTCCACCGACAGCGGCAGGACCTGGAAACAGACCGGAGAAATCATATCAGAGCCGGGCAATAACGAACCCGGGCTTTTCCAGAGAACCAACGGCAGCCTTCTCGCCTATATGCGCCCTTATGATCCGGAGCCGGCAGAGCGCTTCCTGTGGAAAAGCGAATCGTCTGACAACGGCCGGACCTGGTCAAAGGCCACCCGCACCCGGTTGAGGAACCCATCATCGGCGATTGAGCTGCTGAAACTTCGCAACGGCAGCGTGGTGCTCGCTTTCAACGACAGCCAGGAAATGCGCTCACCCCTTTGTTTGGCTTTATCGGTGGACGACGGCCTGACCTGGAGCTACAAGCGGGTTTTAGAGGATGCGCCGGGACGGTTCTCTTATCCGGCCCTAACCCAGGCGGGTGACGGCAAGGTCCATGTCTCATATACCTTCAGACGGACCCATATCAAACACGTGGAGCTGAACCAGGCCTGGATCATGCAGAAACCATGGCCCGATTATCCGGATAATTGATGGCAAAAAATATGCGGCGTTTGGATTGGAGCAGCCACGCGGAGCTCGAACAGCGCGGGCAGCGGATTTTATAGTATCTCTACCTCAAATCCTCAATCAGGAGGATGGACTCAAATGAACAGACGGAAATGCAAGATTTCACGAAGAAATTTCGTGGGCTCTCTGGCAGGGCTCGGCGCTAGTGCATCATTATCCTGTGAATCCAGCGAACCGGAGAAAAAACAATCCGAATTCACCGGCCCGCTCACCAAAGAGAAACTGCCTGAAGAGATTGAGGTTACCAAGCCCAATGGTCTCAATCTCATCGTGATCATCGCCGATACCTTCCGCTGGGATTATCTCCACTGCAGCGGCAATGAGCGCATTCGCACCCCTAACCTCGATGCCCTGGCCGAGGAAGGGGTTTACTTTGAAAACTGCTATGCGGACGGTCTCCCCACTATTCCCGCAAGACGGGTCATGCATACCGGCAAAAGCATCCTGCCGGAGAAGGTAAAATGGCATCCGATGGCCCAAGACGATGTCACCTTTGCCGAAATCCTCGGCAAGGCGGAGGTCACCACCGGATTTATCGTGGATACTTATCATCATTTCAAACCCGGAATGAACTTCCACCGTGGCTTCAACAGCTGGCTCTGGATTCGGGGCCAGGAAGCCGATCCCCTTAGAAGCGGCCCCCGCCATTCGGTAAATCCGGAAGATTATACCCACAAGCATCTGCTTAACGACCGCTTCCGCGAGCGGATAATCCAGTATGTTCTCAATACCCGGGATCGAAAAAGCGCGGATGACTATTTCTGTGCCCGGTCCTGCCGTGCCGCGGCCGGATGGCTTGAAGAAAACAAGGATAACGACGGTCCGTTCACTCTGTTTATAGATATGTTCGATCCCCACGAGCCATGGGATGCGCCTGCCGAGTATCAGAAGATTTACCGCAAAAAATATCCTTTCGAACGCTATATCTTCGGCTATGGGGTGGATGTAAACGATGTTCGGGAAGATGATATCCCCGTGCTGATCGATCTGTATTCCGCCGAGGTGACATTCAGCGATTACTGCATAGGCCGATTGATCAACCAGGTGAAACGCCTGGGGCTTTGGGACAACACCATTATAGCTTTCAGCACCGACCACGGTACTCATCTGGGAGAACAGGGCTGTATCCAGAAACAGGCCAAACTGCTCAATTCCTGCCTCGCGCGCGTGCCGCTTATTATCAGGCATCCGGATACAAATTTCAGGGGGAAACGCATCGATGCCCTCACCAGTCACCTGGATTTCATGCCCACTTTCCTGTCGCTCCTCGGCGTTGAAGGTTATACCAGGATGGACGGCCGGAATATGTGGGACCTGGTAACCGAAAACAAAAAGAAGATCCATGAACGTGTGATTACCGGATTCAACAATTTCGGCTCCGTGCACGACCAAAAATGGCATTATTTCCGGAATGTCTGGGAGGAGGACCCCGGGCTGGGCCCGGCGCTTTACGATCTTGAAAAAGACCCCGGTGAAGAAAAAAATGTCATCCGGAACCATCCGGGGGTAGCGGCGGAAATGGACCGGATTCTGAATGAAGCTTTCAAGGTAACTCCGGCGTAAATCTGTCGGGTTTTCTTTATTTTAATTTTAGAAAACGGGGCCGGTGTGCCGACAGATCAGGGCGTATCCCTTATGCGCGACAACTACTTTCTCACCGCCCACCTGTTGAAAGGAGTGATAATGCACTTCAATAAAAATTGGTGGAAATATTGCATTTTTATTCTTTGCCTTCTGGTGCCGGCATGCTCAAAAACATCGGAATATCCCAATGCCGCAGACTTGGTATTGATAAACGGCAAGATAGTAACCGTCGATGAGAAAGAATCCATAGCTGAAGCGGTAGCGGTTAAATACGGGATGATAATCAATGTAGGCACAAACCGCGAGATCAAGAGATTAATCGGCAAGGACACCAGAATAATAGACCTGGAAGGAAAAACCGCGGTTCCCGGATTGATGGACTCACACTGCCATATTACCGGTACGGCGATGAGTATGAGCGGTGTCCTGGATCTCAGCGAAGAAGCCGGAGTCGGGTCCATAGCCGACATAAAGAAAAAATTAGCAGAGAAAGCTGCAAGCACACCGAAAGGAGAATGGATAACCGGCGTTCGGGAGGATGACTATAAACTTGCGGAGAAACGCCATCCCACCAGATGGGAGCTGGATGAGGCCGCTCCCTATCATCCTGTTACCATATCCACGGTGGGCGGACATTTTTCAATCGCCAACAGCAAGGCTTTCGAGCTCGCCGGGGTTACCAAAGACACCCCCGATCCGGAAGGAGGAATGTTCGACCGGGACCCCGAAACCGGCGAGCTGACAGGCGGCCTTCATGAGGAAGCCAGAGGTATTCTCGGGCGCGCTATGCCGCCCCGAAAGGCTCTGAGCAGACAAGAGGCTGCCGAAGTGGTGAAGCGGATGCTGCTGGAGGTCGCCTCGACTGGGCTTACCTGCATCTATGACAATGCCGGCAGCACCCAGGTCAGGGCCGTCCTGGACCTGAAGAACCGCGGCGATCTACCCATAAGGTTCAGGGTGGATTTGGGGATCGAGCATTTCCGGGAGATGAATAAGCTCGGTATGGTTTACAATCCCTTCGGCGATGAGTGGGTGAAAATCTGCGGAATGAAGTTTTTCTTCGATGGAGCCATATCCGCCCGTACGGCCGCTGTCGCCGAGCCGTACCTGCATAGAGACAACTTCTATGGGGTCATGGCGACCACCGAGGAGCTCGCCGGAAAGACAATCCTGGACGCCTACGAGGCGGGATGCCGTATCTCGGCCCATGCCAATGGAGAACGGGCCATCACCATGTATCTCGATATAATGGAAGAGGCCCAGGAGAAGTATCCCAGAGACGATCCTAGAAACCGGATCATCCACTGCACGGTTGTCAATCCGGAGCTGGTAGCCAGGATAAAGAAGCTTGAACTGCTTCCGACCATATTCGGAGCCTACCCTTACTACCACGGTGACAAGCTCATTCCCGCTTTTGGCGAGAAGCGCCTGGAGCGGATGTTTGCCGCGCGCTCGTTCCTCGATGCCGGGGTGAAAATCTCAGCCAATTCGGATTACGATGCTTCACCCTACCCACCGCTGATGGGAATACACGCCATGGTCAACCGGACCTCTAAAGCCGGAAAGCCAATCGGGCGGACGCAGAAGGTTTCCGTGATAGAGGCGCTGAAGCTCTATACCATAAACGCCGCATATCATTCTTTTGACGAAGATTTGCTGGGGTCGATCGAAGAGGGTAAATGCGCCGACATGGTAGTCCTCGGAAAAGATATCCTGACCGTACCGCCCGAGACCATAATAGACATCCCCATCCAGATGACCCTGGTAGGCGGAAAAGTTATATATGAAAAATAAGAACCCCCTCTGCAGGAATTAAGCTTTGTCCGGGCGCTTGCAGCGTATCCAGGTTGCTGGTTGTTGGTGTACTTAAATTTATATATACAAATTTACTTTTTACGGCGGTGCCTGCGCAGCAGGCGGGGTGTGTCAGCCCCTCTTGACCGCGGTGTCCGCTGTAGGGGCACAGCATCCTGTGCCCGAGCGTGGTGTGTAATCCCCTCTTGAGAGGGGTGCCTGCGCCAGCAGGCGGGGTGTGTAATCCCCTCTTGACCTCGGTGTCCGCTGTAGGGGCACAGCATCCTGTGCCCGAGCGTGGTGTGTAATCCCC
>CAZSTM010000239.1:0-6601 GCA_964609635.1 uncultured Gemmatimonadales bacterium | reverse complement strand
CGCCTTCCCTGAGCCCCAGGCGCTCGAAGATACGTCTGTCAATGAGCCGGTTCCCGCGGTCTTTGGGGATAAGGTGGCCGGGCGAGGTGGTGATGTCGATGCAGTTGCCCTCGACCAGGAAGCGGCAGGGCGCGCAGATCGCATCCGGCTCCTCGGTAAGTTCCAGGACGGTCTCAGGCTGCTCGCGGATGATACGGGCCGCCTGGTGCACGTCATGGCCGTAAGGATGCGGCTCATGTTGGCGGCCGGCCCCGAAATCCCTGATGATATCCAGGAAGTGGTGCGGTTTGATTAGCAGGGTGCTTTGCATTGTCTTAACTAACAGAGAAGTTCAAAGAATTTTTTATCCACAGATTACGAGCACGGCCCTCTGGGTGCCCCTTGGTAAAATCACCCTCGGTCCCCCTTTTTCAAAGGGGGATGGGGCCCTATGTGCCTCTGTGCCTGTCTTTTATCTTTTCTCCTGACTTCTGACTCCTGACTCCTGCCTTACTCCTTTGTGCCTATGTGCCTTTGTGCCTGTTTTTATTCTGCTTACTGCTCAGCTACCATAATAAGTCCTTGACCCGAGCCGAACAAGTAATTATACTCTTGTCTCAAATTCGCGGTAATCATTTCATTCCCTACTTTCCATCCGGGAGAAATTTAATTGACGGTCGGCAGACTGGCAGGAGTCGATGTCCTTATCATTGTCGTTTACCTGATCGGGATAACCGTGATCGGTTCCTGGATCGGCAGGTTTATCAAGAATGATGAGGACTTTTTCCTGGCGGGAAAGAGGCTTCCCTGGTGGGCCATCGGTATGTCGATGGTGGTCTCGGACATCGGCGCGCTGGAACTGGTGGGTCTGGCCGGGGCGGCCTACACCTCGGGCATTGTGCTGGCCAATTTCGACTGGATAGGCTGCATCCCGGCAATGGTGGTGGCGGCCTTTATTTTCATCCCATACTACTATCGCGCCGGAGTTTTCACCGTTCCGGAGTTTCTCGGCCGCCGTTACAACCAGTTTATCCGTTCTCTGGCGGCGTTTCTCTGGGGCGTGTTCATGATATTCATGCTGGGGAACTTCTTCTACGCGGCGGCCAGCGCCATGGAAGTGCTCTGCGGGTGGCCCAAAGAAGTCTCGATCCTGATTATCGCGGTGGTTGTGGGGATTTATACCTTCCTCGGCGGCTTGGCCGCGGTGGTCTATCTGGATGCCATCCAATGCGTGATCCTGTTTGTGGGCAGCTTCGTCGTTCTTTTCAAGTCCCTGAGCGTGGTGGGAGGATACAGCCAGCTGGTGGATACTGTCGCCGGCATGGGAGAGAATTTCAGGGATCATTTCGAGCTGCTGTCTCCGGCGGACACCAAAAGCCCCTATGCCTGGTCGGCGGTGCTGTTCGGACTGACTTTCGTGCTTTCGCCGGCCTACTGGATCGGCAACCAGGCGATCGTGCAGCGCAACCTGGGAGCGCGCAGCGAGTACGAGGCTAAAAAGAGTGTGTTGTGGGGCGCTTTTCTGAAACTGTTTATCCCCATTATCCTGATCGGGCCGGGCGTGGCCGCGGTGGCCATGACTTACAAGATAGATGATGCCAACCAGGTTTACCCCACCCTGATTCACAACCTTCTCCCGCCGGGGCTGGTAGGGCTGGTTTTTGCCGCCTTCCTGGCCGCTTTGCTTTCCAGTGTCGATTCATATCTCAACAGCGCGGCCACCCTCTGGACAAAAGACATCTATCAGAAATTCATCCGGCCGAATCAATCCAACCGTCATTACATGGTCGTGGGCAGAACCCTTACCGCAGTTTTTGTGATCCTGGGTGTCATGCTGGCGCCTCTGGCAGCCTATTTCCCCAATATCTTCGAATACATGCAGATAATGCTCAGTATTTTTCAGGGACCCCTGCTGGCCATTATCGTGCTGGGCCTGTTGTGGCACCGGGCTAACAGCATGGGGGCGATGGCCGGGCTGGGCCTGGGACTGGTTACCAGCATCAGCCTGTACTGGGTGAGGCCTTTTGTCTTCCTGCGGGATGATCAGTATCTATACCAGGCCTGGTGGGCTTTCTGTGTCGCCTTTATTGTCACCGTGGTGGTGAGTTTATTGACCAGGCCGGAGCCCGAGGAGAAAATCAAGGGGCTGGTCTATTCCACTGTGGTCAAGGAATAAAGAGAAAGGTAAGCAAATGAGACAGTGGCTCGGAGAGACTTTGAAACCAACGGCCGAATGGTGTTTCAACCTGGTGATGACCGTACCGATGTGGATGGTACGCAGTATTTTTATCGGTATCCTGGTGGTGGTCGCCCTCTGGGTGCTGACCCTGCACCGGCAGGTGCCCGAAACCGAAGAAAAATCCCCGTTTTATAAGGACCTACGCTGGATGGCGCTCGGTATCCTGGCGCTGCAGACAATCCTTTACCTGATTTTCTAACCGCTGCGACCGCACTTGCGGATCAGCTCTCCCGCCGGTTTTTTCTCTCAATCTGTTTTTACCTAGCCTGGATTATGTGACACAAGCCGATGACTGTCGGGTCCTTTCCCGACACAGAGAAGCGCCGGTGTGTCGCGCGAGAAACGCGTGAATCTCCGCTAAAGCACCGGTTCGGCTCATAAATCGATCATTCACAATCACCATGCCTGTTCCATCTTTTGGGCGACCGGCCGGTCTCCACTACACAAGTTGTGATTTTTATAATAGTTTCAATATCACCCAGGCATTGTTTTATGTTTCTCCAAAGAAAATCGTAGAAATTTCAACACACCTTTGCCTGGAAGCGTTTTGAAAGATTGGTTTTGGGCAGCCGATTTCCTCCAGGCTGTAGGGGCACGGCATCCGCTCCGCTTGTTACGCATTTGGTGTCGCGCGCAAGCGCGCGGATCTCCGCTTCGCTCCGGTTTTCGAGCCACGCCCGGCTGTGCCCCTACTTTTTTCCCGAGGCCTTTACTACAATCCTTTTTCAGCCGGATTGACTTTTAGTCCCGGCCTTCGTATAGTATGTCAATCGTTCAGTTCGAGGTTTCGCTGGAGATTTATCTTTATCTCCTCGATCAGGTTTTCATTTCAAGGTTCGCCGATTAATGAATCAAACCGCTGCTCTTGAGACTGTCCGCTGCCTGTATTTCTCGCTCAAAAGGTTTTGCTTCCACCTGGGGTTTGCCGCTCTTTTTTTCCTGTTCGCCTGCCCGTTACCCGCCCAGCAGAACATTCAACAGGTTTACCAGTTGGCCTCCCAGATATCCTTTCCCGTAGTCTCCGGCTGGCGGGCTTTCAAAGGCGAGGTCGACCAAGGCAGCGACCCGGACCTCGATGACAGCGGCTGGGAGAAGTTCGAATACCAGGAGGTGCTGGGAGCCGAACAGTGCTGGTTCAGGGTCGAGCTGGAATTGCCGGAAAATATCGCCCTTCAGCCGGTGGCTTCCTCTGCCGTGTGGCTGCGGCTGGATGTGCAGAACGACGGAACGGCTTATATCGACGGGAAAAAGGCCGGGTCTGTGGTTCCGGGTGAGAACCGCTTTCTTCTTGCCCGAAAAGCCGTGGCCGGAACAAGAGTGAAAGTAGCGGTGCATCTGGAGGGCAAGCACCAGAGGGTGATTTTCCGGAAGGCGGTGCTGGAGCTGGCCTCCTGGCTCAAGGCGGTCGAGACGGCCGAGCAGCTGCACCTGACCATCTACACGGCCGTGCGGATTCTGGGCACGGACACCGGCCAGCGGGGCCTGGCGATCAAGGAGGATCCCGGCACCGACCGCTCGAGTGTCTCCGCTGTGGTTCGAGGCGAGCTCTGGGGGGAGCTCGAACGGGCTCTGAGCCTGGTTGACAGGCGCTCGGTGGAAAAGGGCGACCCGGAGGCGTTCGTCCTTTCGGTCAACAGGGCGTTTATCAGCATGGACAAGCTGACCAAGCATCTGCAGAGCTACCAGTTGTATCTCATTTCCAACGCCCATATCGATGTGGCCTGGCTCTGGCGCTGGCGCGAAACCGTGGAAGCCACCCATGACACCTTCAAGAGCGTGCTGGAGCTGATGGAAAAGTACCCGGAGCTCACCTTTTCCCAGAGCCAGGCGCAGCTCTACCAGTGGATGAAAGAGTATTACCCGGAGCTTTTCGACCGGATCGCCGACCGGGTCGAGCAGGGCAGATGGGAGATAGTGGGGGGGATGTGGGTCGAGCCGGACTGCAACCTGATCTCCGGGGAGAGCTGGATACGCCAGCTTCTTTACGCCAAGAGATTTTTCAGGAGACATTTCGGCAAGGAGATCACTTTCGGCTGGAACCCCGACTCGTTCGGTTACAACTGGAACATGCCGCAGTTTTTCACTAAGGCCGGTATCAATGTTTTCCTGACCCAGAAACTGCTCTGGAACGATACCAACCTTTTTCCCTACCACCTGTTCTGGTGGAAAGGCCCGGACGGCAGCCGCATCCTGGTTTACTTCCCTTACACCGGCTACACCAATGTTGTCAATCCCTACCAGATGGTCGATGACCTCCGTCAGTTCGAGGCCAATACCGGTCTTCGCGAGATGGCGGTTCTGATCGGCTACGGCGACCACGGCGGCGGCCCGGAAGCCGACATGCTCGACAGAGCGAGAAAACTCCGGAGCCTGCCGGTGTTTCCCCGGGTGGTGTTCGGCACCGCCGGGGATTACTTGGCCTCGATCGATGATTCGGTCAAAGCCGGGCTGCCCGAGTACTCCAATGAGCTTTACCTGGAATACCACCGCGGCACGTTTACCTCTCAGGCACGCATGAAAAAGCTGAACCGCAGCCTGGAGGTCGCCCTGGGTTCGGCGGAAAAGCTATCTTCGCTGAACCGCCTGGTCAACCGCGGTTCGTTTCCGCTGAAAAGCCTGGAGCGGGCCTGGAAAATGGTGCTGTTCAATCAGATGCACGACATCCTCCCGGGGAGCGGGATTACCGCGGTCTATCGTGATGCTGAGGAAAAATACGCCGAGGCAGGCGAGTTAGTGGATGGGATTACCCGCCGGGCGCTGCTGGGCCTGGCCGGCAGGGTCAATACCGCCGAGGGGCCGCCGGGCGAGCCTCTGGTGGTCTATAACGTGCTCGGCAGGCCGCGCTCGGGAATTGTCCATCTGCCGGGTGTCCCCGAGGAATTTGCCGGCTGCCGGGTTTACGATACCGGCGGGGCGCGCCTGGCCTCACAGGTGGTGCACTCCGCCGACAAAGGCGCCGAGTTGATCTTCCGGGCCGATCAGGTGCCTCCGACCGGATACCGGGTTTTCAAGCTCACTCGAAGCTTCGGCCGTGGAGATCTCCTACCGGGCAAAAGCCTGCGAGTGACCGGGAGCCGGCTGGAGAACGAGTTTTTCCTGCTGGAGATAAACCAGGCCAGCGGACTGGTTACCCGCATCTTCGATAAGCGCACCCGGCGCGAGGTTCTCGCCCCGGGCGGGGTAGGCAACCTGATCGAGCTTTTCGAGGATCAGCCCAGGCAATGGGATGCCTGGAACATAGGCTATACCGGGGTCGGCTGGAAGCTGGACCACGCCGACATGGTAGAGGTCACGGAAACCGGGCCGGTGCGTGCCACCATCCGGGTGAAAAGGAGTTTTCTGGGGCCTACCAAGGCCAGGAGGAGGCTGGCCACCAGCTTCCCCTCCTCGTTTTTCACCACCGAGATCAGCCTCTATGCGGGGGAGCCTGTCATAGAGGTGCGCAACAGCTTCGACTGGTGGGAAGAACGGATATTATGCAAGGTCGCCTGGGAGTTGGGGGTGAGTTCGGATACCGCCTACTATGATATCCCGATGGCGGCGATAGGCCGCTCCACGAGGGATGAAACTCCCTGGGAGAAAGCCCGCTTCGAGGTGCCCGCCTTGAGCTGGGCCGACTTGAGCGAACCGGACTATGGAGTCAGCCTGATCAGCAGAAGCAAGTACGGATATGATGTCCGGGGCAACCGCCTGCGCCTTACCCTGCTCAAGTCTCCTGTGTGGCCCGATCCCGTGGCCGACCGCGGCAGGCACGAGTTCAGCTACGCCCTTCTGCCCCATCAAGGGGACTGGCGTGAGGGAGGCACGGTTCAAAAGGCAGGTGAATTCTGCACGCCCTTTTACGTTCACCGTGGAGTTTCCCATCCCGGAGCTCTGCCGGCCGGCGGCCGTGGTTTCCTTTCGGCCGAGCCTGAAAATGTGATTATCAGCGCTTTCAAGGCGGTGGAGGATGGAGAAGGGTTCGTGCTGCGCTGCTATGAGGCCCACGGCCGCGCGGTGAAGGCGGAAGTGAGCCTTCCGGCGCAGCCCGAGCAGGCCGAGGAAATAGACCTTATCGAGCGCTCCCTGGGCCCGGTTTCCGTCCGGGACCGGAGCCTGAGCTTTGAGCTCGGCCCCTACGAGATCAAGAGTTTCCGCCTTAAATTCAGCTCAGTGCCTCTTTCGCGCCCATTGTCGGAATAAACTGTGCTGTTTCCGGTTAGAAATGCATGGTTGATCAGCCTACAGCCTACAGCCTATAGCCTGAATAAGAATACGTCGGACAGAGAAGAATCTACCACGAATATCTAACCTGTGTTATTCACAAAAATGTCCCTAAACGATTCAGCGATAGTGCATATTTATGACACACCTCGGGAGAAGTTGCTGGTTGCTGGTTGTTAG
>CAZSTM010000238.1:0-6605 GCA_964609635.1 uncultured Gemmatimonadales bacterium | reverse complement strand
CATTTCATCCAATTGGGCGGTCAGCGATCTGCCCCTTGTCGGATGGACATCATGCCTGTTTACTCCCCGGAGTTTCACTTCCCGTCCATTGACCAGCAGCTTGTTCCCGGCCCTTTCTATCTCCCTGACGCCGATTTTTTTTACCAGGGTCTGCAAAACTTGGCCCCCTGCCTCCACGCTGAGGTGCAAGGTATAAAGGTTGGGGTGCTCCGCATCCCATTTCATCGGTGCGGTTAACGGTATCGCCGCAGTCGCCTCGGGGGAATCCGGCCCGAGGTTTATCGAATTCACGCTTAGCGGCACATTGCGGCCCCGGGGGTCTTTCAAGGTCAGATCGGCCCGGGCACCTGTTTTCCCGGTAAAAACCATGGATATGGTAACCTGCAAAGTTGCATTGATATACGACGAATCAAAATCGGTCGCTACCTGGAATCTGCTCACATATTCAGCGGGCAGCGCAACAAGAGCGACATCCCGTAAGATTCCGCCGATATTATGTTTTGCATATTCACTGCCCCAGGAAATTTCATCCGAGTTGTCGGTTACCCCAACCGTGATCCAGGCAGGCTTTCCCGGAGTGAGATAATCGGTTATATCACAGTCCCACGAGGTAAAACCGCCGTTATGCTCTCTGATGAATTGCCCGTCCACCCACACCCGCGCATAACTGTAAACCCCGTCGAATCGTAAGATGATCTTTTTCCCGGTGAAATCCTCCGGAATGTTTACCTGCTTCTTGTAAGCGTACTCGATGTCCTTTTTTATATTGTATCCCTGCATCAGAGCCTCGCCGGGAACCATTATGTCCGGCCATGATAAGGGATCTACTGCATTTGACCAAAACTCCTCAGGCGGTTCCGGGGAGAATTTCCATGTCCCGTTCAAGCTTATAACCGGAGAAGCGACCCCGACGGTAGCGGCGGGAAGAGGCACTATGACCGGCCGGTTCCAAGCCGGCTCAGACTCCACTGCAGTTAAGAACGAGATTTGAAACAGAAGCCGGAACCCGGAAGTTATCAACCCTTTGGTTTTCATGGAACAACCTCGCAGTCATAAATATTTTCATTTAAATTATAACTTGAATTGTCCGGGCAACAGGAAGTTATTGGATTTTTCCGGAGCCGGGAGTTTTTTCACAAGCTTGATGTGAAGATTTTTATTGATTAACTTTTTCTAAATGTGTCACCGACGATGCTAAAACCCATATCCGGCAATGTCAGGCCGGGGCGATTGTAGAACAAAATTCTCCCGGGGAATTACGGACCGACCATGCTGCACTTTCATGCCCTAGACCTTTTTATAATTGTTTTCTACTTTGCGTTTGTCCTGGGAGTCGGTTTTTTCCTCAAACGCAGAACCAGAAGCGGAAAGGACTTTTTCCAGGCCGGGCGAAACCAGAGCGCCTGGATCGCAGGGATTTCTTTTATCGCCGCCAACATGGGGGCATTGGAGTTGATGGGCTGGTCCTCGGCCACCTATCAGTACGGCTTGTTGACTCTTCACTGGTACTGGTTCGGCGCGATTCCGGCCATACTCTTTCTGGCAATTTTCATGATGCCATTCTATTACATCAGCCGCACCCACTCGGTGCCGGGGTATCTTCAGATGCGCTACGGCGAAAGTGTCCGCAGCCTCTCGGCGGTAACTTTCGTGGTCATGACTCTTCTGGCCAGCGGGATCAGCATGTACTCGATGGGCCTGGTGCTGGAAAATTTCTTCGGCTGGGATTTCGATACCAGCGTGTGGATAACCGCCCTGACCGTTGCCACTTATGTCTCCCTTGCCGGCCTTACCTCGGCAATTTTCAATGAGATCGTGCAGTTCTTTCTCATCTGGGCCGGATGCCTGCTGATTCCCATTCTGGGACTGATAGAGGTCGGCGGCTGGTACGAGCTGGTAGACAAGATCACCCTCAAGGCCGCGGAATACACCGCTCCCGGGGCCCCTGTCCTCGACCGCCTTCACATCTGGTCCACCCTGTCTGCACCAGCCGACAATCCCATGGGCATGCACTGGATGGGCATAGTGTTCGGCCTCTGTTTCGTGCTGGGTATGGGCTACTGGACTACCGATTTCCTGGTGGTCCAGCGGGTGATGACCGCCAGGGATTTGAGAAGCGCCAGGACGGCTCCGATTATCGGCTCCTTTTTCAAGATGGCGATCCCGTTTATCGTTATACTGCCCGGACTGATCGGTTTCGCGGTGCTGCCGCAGCTGGTGCCCGAAGGCCCCAACGTGGATGCCGGCCGGACCTATAACGCCGTCCTGCCGCTGTTGATGAAACGGTACTTCGGCCCGGGCATGCTCGGCCTGGGAGTGATCGCACTGATTGCCGGTTTCATGAGCGGTATGGCCGGAAATGTCAGCGCTTTCGCCACGGTCTGGACCTATGACCTCTACCGCGCGAAAATCCGAAAAGACGCCCCGGACAGCCACTATCTTAATATGGGCAGGCTGTGTACGGTGCTCGGTGTGCTGGTCTCGATTGCAACTACTTATTTTGTCAAGCATTTCATGAGCATCATGGATTACATGCAGGCTCTCTTCAGCTTCTTTATCGCACCGCTTTTCGCCACCGTGCTGCTGGGGATGTTCTGGAAAAGAACCACCGCCAAAGGAGCCTTCTGGGGCCTTCTGCTGGGTATGTGCACTTCCATCGGAATATTCATCTGCCTGAAGCTCGAGCTGGCGGACCCAGGATTAATCGCGCTGAACAAAGACGCCAGCGCCATGGCGGCAAACATGTGGCAGGCTATCTGGGCTTTCCTGGTCAACCTGGTGGTCACCGTGGCTATCACCCTTTTCACCGCTCCCAAACCTGTGGAGGAGCTTGACGGGCTGGTTTATGGGATCAGCCCGATCCCGCGCGAGACTCCCACGGCCTGGTATCGCAGACCCACCTTCTGGGTCTGGGTCAGTTTAGCCGTCTTTGTCTACGTTAATCTCGCCTTCTGGTAGAACCACCGGCATCCGGTAAGCGGGCGAGAAGCGTGTTTTTTCAAAACGCTTTTAAAGATTTGTAGCTGGTGTTTTTTATCGTCCGGTGCATCATCCGGAAATTTTCCATCGGAGTATCAAGCTGGACATGATGGGTGGGTCCCAGGATAAGGCCCCCGTTTTTACCGACCGTTCTCAAGCGTGTTAAAACCTCGTTTCTGACTTCTTCCGGCGTACCGAACGGCAAGGTGTGCTGTTCATCTATAGTACCCCAGAAACACAGTCTGTCGCCGAAGTCTTTTTTTATTTTGGCCGGGTCCATACATGCCGGCTGAACCGGATTGAGAACGTCCACGCCGATTTCGATCAGGTCCGGTATGATGGGCTCCAGGTTTCCATCTGAATGATAGGCGATTTTCAGCTCGGGATTAATGTTTCTCAAAGCCGCATAAAAGTCCGCCATCCGCGGTTTGAAAAAATGCCTCCAGGTATCCGGTGAAATCATCATCCCGGTCTGGACTCCCATGTCATCCCCCGTCCAGATCATATCCACACCCAGTTCCACCAGTTTTTTCGCCGCATAAAGGTGATACCGGTAAGGGATATCGAGTATCCGGTCCGCCAGATCGGGATTGGTGATAAAGTCCATCAAAAGCCGGGACAGCCCCCGCAAAGCCCAGGCGGTTTCGAAGACAGTGCATACGGTAAGCCCGACAATCCAGTAGTCCTTCTGATAAGCACTTATAGTTTTCCGCGCTTCGGTGTAAAGCTCGGGCCTCGACGGGTCGGGCGGGGTATATCTGTCTATGGCATCATCCTCGGCAAGCGGAAATCCGACCATTTCAGTGTACTTGCCTTTTCCGAATTCTGTTTCATAATCCGCAATCTTGAAGGTTATCCCCCATTCATCGGTATAGGTGTCGGTGGCCTGATAATAAGAGTTCGCCCACCCCACCGAGGTCAACAGCATATCCTGATCGAGGGCCCTCTCCATTACGTAAGTGTTACCTCCGCCATGAGGGTTGTGCACTTTCCGGTCGGAGAGTTCGAGCTCCTTCCTCAGTCTGGCTGCAAACTCCGGGGTGAAACTTATCTGCATCGGGCACCTGTCGGGTTCCTGATGGTTCAAGGCGGTTAATACCCTTTCTCTAGGCTTCATTTCAGGCGCCTCTCCCTGGTGGTGAATGAAAATTTCTCATTGCAATCCCTTATGCCTCATGGTTTAAAATGCCGGCCTTGCCGGGCCGTTTTTGCTCCACGAAAAATTTTTCAGGTCGTCCGGCATAACTAATGAAAGGTTACCGCTACTGCCTGGTAGGCTTCGACCCGGGGCAAAATGATCTCCAGCTAAAAGGCGGCTTTTGCCCGCCAGATAAACTTGCCTCAGCGCTCGAGCCGGATGCGCTGAAGACCAAAGCGGGGTATTGCCGGAGGAAGCCGCAGGTAAGAAAATAAAGCCTGAACCCACCTGTCTCAAGAACATTATCAATAATGGCAAAAGAATCGAAGCATGAGAGGACAGCGAATAGTATATTAACTGCTTTATAAGACAGAATATCCCTTTCGGCATCCGGGTCAAGGAATTTCTATAATAGTATTGTCGGGCCCGCCAATTTCAGAAAGGGGTTGCCCTGAAACAGCAGACCCTTTTTATAAGCAATCGCCTGTGCCCCCCACACAGTATGCAGGCCCGAAGATGTCTCTTTTCCCCCTGCATTGACCAATAGAACTCTTGATAGTCCTGAGCATAACGATTAATCTTCTACGAAAGGGATTGAAGACTCCCTGCGGCAAGCCGCGGGGAATGCGCTCGCTATTCAATTCAAGATTATCTCGATTCCAGTCAGGTGGGCAAAATTTTATCTGAATACCAACCGGAAAGGGGTGTTCCAGGATGAAGAGACGGGATTTATTGCTGGCGGCCTCGGGCTTTGCCGGAGCCGCGACCTTGAGTGCCACGGCTGAGGGCAACCAAAAGCGCGAACAAGCAAAGCAATACTATGAACTGAGAAAATACAACCTTCTCAACCGCTCAAAACAGCAGGGCTTTCATGACTTTTTCCGTAACGCGGCACTACCCGCGCTGAACCGGGCCGGAATCGAGCCTGCAGGTGTTTTCGATACCATGTACGGCCCAAATTATCCGATGCTTGTTTATTACGTGCTCCTGCCTCACAAGTCGCTCGAATCTTTCGCTTCTTTAACCTCACGCCTTCTGGCCGATACCGCTTACCTGCAGGCCGGGGACGACTTCCTCGATGCACCCTACGGCGAACCCTCATACGTGCGTATAGAAAGTTCGCTCATGGTGGCGTTCGATGAGATGCCCGTGATCGAATTGCCGCCGCCCGCCGGGAAACCCGGCCCCCGAATTTTCGAGCTTCGTACCTACGAAAGCCACACCCTGAAAGCGAGCAAGAAAAAAATCGAAATGTTCAACGCCGGCGGCGAAATAGAGCTCTTTCGTAAAACCGGGCTCAATCCTGTCTTTTTTGGCGAGACACTAGCAGGCCCACAGATGCCGAATCTGACATACATGCTTTGTTTCAAGGACATGGCCGAACGTGACTCCTCCTGGAAAGTATTTGTGGAGTCCCGGGGATGGCAGGAGCTCCGGGTCAAGGAGGAGTACAAAGATACGGTTTCCAATATCACCGATATCATACTGCGGCCCACGGAATATTCCCAGATCTGATTTCTTCAGATTCTTGAATTGAATAGCGAGCGCACGCCCCGCACAATCACCCAGGAGGTGCCTGGTGAACGGAACTGATTCTTTTAAGAGAGTCGTTTCCCTTATTCTTTTTTTGAGCTTCCTGCTTGTTTTCCGGGAGACCATGGGAAGTGAATCTCCTGCAGACCCGACCCCGGAAGCCGACCCGGTCGCGCTGGCCGAGTTCCTTACTTACGCCGACCTGGCAGTCCGGGCGCTGGCCGAGGAACCCCCGCTGGAAAGGGAGAAAACGGAAGAATCCCGGATTCGCCGCTACGACCAGTTCTTTATCGATTCCTATGCCGTACGCGCCCTGGCCGTAGCCTATGACCTTACCGGCCGGAAAACATACCGGGAGGCCTGCCGCGCCTGGACCGGAAGGATGATCCGCTACCAGGAGAAGATGATCCCTCCCGGCGCATATTACATGGCTTACCACAGGAAGCCGGGTGAGAGCGACGGCCAGTGGTTCGTTGCCGACTGCGGCTCGATAGCCATGGGAGTGCTGGCCACGGCGTTACGGGCCGGGAATGAGCCGGAGCGGAAGCAGTACCTCGAGTCGGTACAAGATTACGCGAGACTGGTAATGGATAATTTTATCCGCCCGAACGGAGGGATAACGGATGGCTTCTGGAAAAAATCCGATAAAGAATGGTGGTGTTCCAGCGCACTGTTTGCCGCCGGCGCCTTTCAACTGTATGGGATCACCGGAGAACTGAAATACAAAGAAGTCGCTGTGAATGCCGTGGATTGGCTTCTCGGGTTCCAGTATGATGAGACAATCCTCTATTCGTTCGAAACAGGCGCCCCGACCACCATCTTTTACATCCTCGAGGCTTATGCGGCGGCACTCCCCTACCTGGAGGCCGGCGGGCAACGACAGAAAGAAGTGTTCAGAAGGTTTTCACAAACCGTAGACTGGATCATCCGCAACCAGACTGCCGACGGCTGGTGG
>CAZSTM010000237.1:4089-6621 GCA_964609635.1 uncultured Gemmatimonadales bacterium | reverse complement strand
CTCGGTCGAATAAATCCGGCTTGTCGATGAAATAGACCTCCACCGGTCCGTGGGTGACTCGGTAAACCCTGAATTTTTCCTCCCGGTCGGCGACCGGCACGGACCTCGGCCTGCCGAACGGCACCAGGTGGTATTTCTCCCGCTCGATCACCCGGTAGAGTGGCAGGACCACCGAGACCTGGTGTCCCTCCTCGGCCAGGGCCCTGGGTAAAGCGCCTAACACATCGCCCAGACCTCCGGTCTGGGCGAAAGGCTCCATTTCTGTGGCGGCCATGAAAATGTTCATCTGCTAATGTTC
Organism: uncultured Gemmatimonadales bacterium; assembly: GCA_964609635.1. Taxonomy (GTDB): domain Bacteria; phylum Gemmatimonadota; class Glassbacteria; order GWA2-58-10; family GWA2-58-10; genus JAFGTO01. The sequence continues at coordinate 6,323 of CAZSTM010000237.1, read as the reverse complement.
CTAATAGATTGTTGAAAAAAGATTTCCCGGCTTTTTTCAACAGGCTTCTAAAGTGCCGCAGGATCCTCTTCCAGAAGCACTCTCAAGTGAGTCGAAACCGAATCCGCGAGTGCGGCGAGGTCGTAGCCGCCTTCAAGCACCGAAACCATTCTGCCCTGGCTGAATTGTTCGGCCAGCTCACGGGTTTTGACTGTCAAGGTGCCATAGGCTTCCTCGCTCAAGGCGAGCGAGGCCAGAGGGTCCGCGGCGTGGCCGTCGAACCCGGCGGAAATCAATATAAACTCCGGTGCGAATCCGGCGAGCGCGGGCAAGGCGATCCGCTCGAAAGCATCCAGATATTCTTCATCCGCGGTACCCGGCCCCAGGGGAATGTTAACCGTTGCGCCCAGGCCTGCCCCTCTTCCTGTCTCCTCTGCGTACCCGGTGCCGGGGTAAAGGGTCTCCGGTGATTGATGAAGGCTCACATACAGTACGGTGCCGTCCTGCTCGAAAATGTGCTGGGTACCATTGCCGTGGTGGACATCCCAGTCCAGTATGGCCAGGCGTTCGATACCATGATGGGTTCTGAGCCGGGAGGCGGCCAGGGCGACATTATTCAGCAGGCAGAAACCCATCGAAATATCGGCCTCGGCATGGTGCCCCGGAGGTCTCACCGCACAAAAGGCGGCATCCAGTTCTCCTTCGGCCACCATGTCAGTTGCCCGCAGCACACCGCCGGCTGCGGTCTGAGCCACCTCGAACGAGTCGGGACAAATCGCGCTGTCCGGGTTGTCGATAAACGCCCGTCCGCTGCGGCAGGCGCGCTCGAGCCGGTCGAGGTACTCCGGAACGTGCACCGTTTTCAGCACCTCAGCCCCGGCCTTGCAAGGCTCTATCCTCAGGCAGCGTGCAGTCAGGCCGCGTTGCTCGAGCACCTGTCTGATCCGGACCAGTCTTTCGGCTCGCTCCGGATGCGAGACGCCTGTATGGTGGCGCTCGAAAACCGGGTCCAGCAACAGACCCACTCTGCGGGTATGGACCTGGGTCAAGTTTGACAACCTCATGCTTCAGGCGCTGTTTACGCCGTAGTAGCCGAAATAGACCGCGAACCCGAGCAGCATGACCGCGCAGGCACGGATCAGGCCGCGGTAGATACCGTCGGTCAGCCAGCGTTTGCCGCCGGTTGCCACCGAGGAGACAATGGTGTACCAGATGAGATCGGCCATGATGTGGCCCACCAGGAAGGCAGCCAATCCGGCGGCGCCTGTCCGGCGGGCGATCAGCAGGTATCCCAGCCCGATAGTGGCCCACCAGATGGTCCAGTAGGGATTGGCGAGGCTGGTCAATATGCCGGCCCAGAACGGATGAACCCCTGGTGCCTTCGAACCACGGGCCGGCTCGCCTGACAGGCTCAAGCCTCCTGCCGAGCGCAGCATGTCCACCCCCATGTACAACAGCACCAGGCCCCCGACCAGAGTTGTGGCCTTGACCACTGTCGGAGAGCTGATAATCTCGGCCAGGCCGAAAATTATCGCTCCGACCAGCAGGACTTCAAGAATCCCGTGTCCCAGCACTGTCACCGGCCCGGTCCAGAAACCCCGCCGCGGGCTCTGCCCCAGCACCACCACGAACATCGGGCCGGGCATCATCGCACCTGAGAGGCCGATCACGAACGAGCCGAAAAATATGCCGATCAGAGAATCCATTTTATTAATAAAAAAGTTGCTGGCTGTTAGTTGTTAGTTGCTGGTTGTTATCTTTTAATCATTAATTAATTGACAATATTCAATTATCAGGGCCCAATGAACGGATAAGTCCATTCAATAAACGGCCACACTCTTCGATGAGATTCAGAATTCGAGGTGTCTCCGTTACGTTGTACAACTTTAGATTATTAGCGATCAATATCTGGGTTTCAACTTCAAATAACGAACCTCGCGCGTGTCCAAGAAACTGTTTGAATTCACCAATCGATAAACGTCCCTGCCCCTCTGCAATGTTGCTTGGTATAGACACAGCCGCCCTCCGGAGTTGAGATACAAGTCCAAACTTTTCGTTTTCTGGAAAGGCGTCAGTAAGCCGATATATCTCTGTTACCAGATCCATGGCCTTTTTCCACACTATCAACTCTTTATAATGTTTTACCAAAGCTTTTCCCTCTTTTGTAACAACTAACAACCAGCAACTAACAACTACTTATTCAAATCTCTATCTGACTCCTGACTTCTGACTCCTGATTCACTACAGTCTGCCGA
>CAZSTM010000237.1:0-3989 GCA_964609635.1 uncultured Gemmatimonadales bacterium | reverse complement strand
TCAAATCTCTATCTGACTCCTGACTTCTGACTCCTGATTCACTACAGTCTGCCGATCAGAGTGCGCAGGGTATTTACCGCCAGCAGACATACGGTGATCAAGCCTCCCACAGCCAGGAGATTGACCCACCAGCGCGGGGTGGCCCCGCCCATGGTTTCTTTTTTATTGGAAACCCAGAAAATCATGAAACAGGCCAGCGGCACTGAGATAACGGTTGTGGCTTGAGCCACGATTATAACGTTCACCGGGGAGAACTTACTGCTGAGAACCGCTACGGTCGTGCCGATGAGCATGATCACCATGGCGATGATTTTCGACGGCATAGACCCGACCCGGCCGCCCAGGCCCAGCCCGTCTGAAAGCAGGGTGCCGCCCAGGACCGCATTACCGAGAAAGGAACTGAATGAAGCCCCCCAGAGACCTATGCAGAACAGCCACTTGGCACTCCTGCCGAGCAGCGGTTCCAATTGTATCGCCATGTCGCCGGCGTTCTTGACTACGATTCCCCGGGTGGCCAGCACCGTGGCCGAGGTGATCATCACCACCATCGAAATCAGGGTCAGGGCGAGGATGCCCACGGCGGAGTCGCGCAAGCCGCGACCCACCTGTTCCGGCCCCCAGTTTTTCTCCTGCACCAGGTAAGCCTGGAACAAGGCGGCGAATACCGAAAAGCTGGTGGCCACGATGGCGGCTACCTGGGTCTGGTATTTTCCAGGGAACCAGGAGGGAATAAACCCTTTGGCGACCTGGGCCGGGTCCGGTCCGGCCACCACCAGGTTGCTGACAAAAGCCAGTATCATCAGCACCACCAGGGCCATCATCAATTTCTCCAGGGCCTGGTAAAGGCTCCGGAAAGCGAACATGAAAACAATGGCCAGAACGGTGAATACACAGGCCCAGAGCCAGATCGGACCGCCGAGCAGTGCGTTCATCGCCATGCCCACTCCGATATTGTTGCCCGCTTGGAATCCGGAGCAGACAATGAAGGCGCAGGCCCCGATCACCACGCTCAGCCAGCGGCCGTAGCGCTCGGCAAGTATGGTAAGGAAGCTTTTCTGAGTGAATACCCCGAACTTGGCCGCCAGCATGGTATATGTCATCATGAAAGCGCCGCAGACCGCCACCAGCCAGAGCAGCCGGGTGCCCATTACCGAGCCGTTGGCCGAGATAGCGCTGATCGAGCCCGGGCCCAGCACCACGGCGGCCACGATAAGCCCGGGGCCCAAGCTGCGTATGAGATTCTTGACACCGGTTAGCACATTCGGTTCCTTTTTTGCGTATGGAAGATAGGTGCCTGAGGGGGCAGGATCGGGTTAACCATAAATCAGTGGATCTTCTTTTCGTCCTCGCCCACCGGTTCCTCGAAATTGATCGAGCCGATGCCCTGTCCATGCAGCGGGATGGTCCCATACTGGGCTTCGTACTTGTTGATATTTTCGGCGATCGCCCGATGCAGGTTCTTGAAATTCTGCGGTGTCATCACGATGCGCGAATGGATCCGGGCCTTGGGCAAACCGGGCATCAGGCGGGCGAAGTCGATGATGAATTCGCTGGCGCTGTGGGTAATCAGAGCCAGGTTTGCATAAATTCCCTCGGCTTCCTGTTCGCGCAGCTCTACATTGATATTTTTCGGCGGCTTTTTGTTGGACATGCCTCCTCCCGTGTGTATAAATCAACTCCTTCGGCCGACCCGCCCGGGTCTTACCGTGAGAGAACTGCTCTTAAATTACAGGAAATGAACCAAAAGATGCTCTCTGGTTTACAAAATGTCAAGTGTCCCTTTTAGCCCTGATTATTAATAAAAAAAGAAATGATCTCTCTATAAGAGTCTTACAATCAAGCTTTACAGGCATCTCTCAGTTTTGAATCACGGATTACACGGATAAAAATCTGATTCCCCGGATAGACCCGCACCAAACTACAAGATTTTAGTCGGGTGGCGGGGAACCGTATAATCCGTGTTACATCTGTGTTATCCGTGATTCAGAAGGCCAGGATAAACGACACCATATTTTATTTTACATGAATAATCCGAGTTTGAAGCGTATCGAAAAAACTCAGGAGTTTTTTTCAACGCTCTGTTAACCAAAGCAGCCGGTTCAATTGACTTTAACCGCCTGATGGTTTAATATCAATGACTCGCAAACAGACTTGTATGGAAAATTGTTATCCATCTGAGAATCGCTTTCAAATAATGGTATCCGCTTCCCCCGCACTCTGCGGGGTGGAGCTGGGATAAGGAGGTAGAAATGAGCTGCATCATCTTACGGCTGCGCGCGCCTGTTTTATTCCTGCTTATCGCAGGTGTCGTCTGGCCCGCCGCAGCCGTCCGGGCCGCGGTCCTGCGATACCTGTCTCTGGAAGACCAATGTGAAAGGGCGAAAATCATCGTGGTAGCGCACGCCGCCGGCCAGTCCGCCGACTGGGATGACAACCGGCTGCGCATCTATACCGATACCCGGTTCGAGGTAGAGCAGACAGTCAAAGGGGGTGTCGCCGGAGTCGTCACCGTGCGGCAGCTCGGCGGACAAGTGGGAGAGGTGGGTATGTCGGTCGCCGGGTCCCCGATGCTGGCCAAGGGGGGACGTTACGTGCTTTTTCTCGACAGACGCCCGGACGGAAAATACCGGGTGGTGGGTCTGAGCCAGGGATGTTACCCGGTGCTTACGGACGCTGGGGGCAAAGCCCGGGTCCTGCCGAACATGGCCGCCGGCTCCGGAGCCCGTCTCCTGGGCAGGCCCCAGGGCCAGGCTGTCTCCGCCCGGAGCCTCGATGAATTCCTGGCAAGGATACGTCTCCGGCTGGCTCAAAGTCGCTGACCGGCAGAGGCATAACATTCCCCTCTTGAGAGGGGTGCCTGCCGCAGGCAGGCGGGGTGTGTAAAAAATACGTTTACTGTTATACCGAGTGATTTGCAAGCAATCGTTATCATTAAAAAATAATCGTTGCAGGGACACGGCCCGCCGTGTCTCTGCAGGTTAAAAAAACAAGGGTTACCAGCTATGAGGCTTAAATTATTTTTAGCGACCGCACTCCTTCTGGCCCTTACAATCCAGCACGGCCGGGCCTATGTCTACCGCTTCACAAATGACGGCAAACGGCAGTACTGGGCGTCCATGCCTGTCGATTTTTCGATCAACCGCTATGGTTCGGATGACATCGACCAATTTCTCTATGTGGAAAACGCTTTCAAGGCCTGCTTCGATACGTGGGAGCAGATCTCCCTGGCCGAGATCGATTTCACCTACCTGGGCCCCACCTCGCTGACCCAGGTGGGCAATGACGGTACCAACCTGCTGGCTTTCGACTCACACACCATAAAGACGGATGGAACCTCGTTCATAGTTTCAGTCGACGCCGGACCAGCAACCATAGGCATTGCCATGAGCAGCTATAATAGCGTTACCGGTGAATATCTAGATTGCGACATAGTCTTCAACGATGCAGAATACACTTTCACCACCACCGGCGAGTCCGACCTGGCCAATAAAGTGGTGAACCTGCTGGATGTGGCGACCCACGAGATCGGGCACCTGGTGGGGCTCGACCACACCTTCATAGAGCAGGCCACCATGTGGCCTACCGCCAAACAGGGTCTACGCTCCCTGTCGGAAGATGACATTGCCGGGGCAAGAAGCCTTTATCCGAGCCAGGAGTTCGCCCAACAAACCGAAAGTTTCAGCGGAACAGTGACCGATGAGCAGGGCGATCCTCTCCGGGGAATCTTTGTCTCTGCTATCCGACAGGACACACAGGAGGAATCGATCGGGGTAATTACCGGTACGGACGGCCGGTATTTGATCGAGGGGCTGGCACAGGCCACCGGCTACTACCTGAAAGCGCGCTCCGTGGACCTCGACTACCTGGGGCCTTACATGGAGCAGGGCACTTACGTCGACTTCATCCCCCAGTACTTCAGCAATACCACCCGGCTGCAGGATGCCCAGGTGTTGGTTTCGGGTACGGTGAGCGAGGGCCATGATTTCCAA
>CAZSTM010000236.1:981-6672 GCA_964609635.1 uncultured Gemmatimonadales bacterium | reverse complement strand
TAGCTTCAGTATTACCTGATAAAATTGCGGGAGAATTAATCGCAGTAAAATCGCTTCTCAAGACTTTGAAATATATCGAGAATAATTGCCGACAATAGCTTCAGTGGGTATGCTTTCAAACCTGTCGGGAAAGTTGAATTGGCTTGGCGTGATATAAAATTAACTTTTCCGGCCGGCCAAAGCAAAACATAATTAAGGCCTGTATTTCAAGATTCCTTGCAAAGTGAAGCGGATGACATGCAAAGCCGAAACAGTTTGCTGCTATCAGCCCCGGTAGCTTGGTTCTTTTAACGGTTCGAGAGATGTCCCGAAGGAAATTTCCTGGTTGAATTCCCAGATGAAGGTAGCGATCATCCAGAACTTGGCCAACTCTATGTTCCCCAGAGTCGAGGCCTTGAGAAAACGTGGCGTTGACGCTCATTTATATGTTGGGTTCAATAAGCGGACACCTGATGGAAAACCGTTGCCCGAGCCGAGCCAGGACCCGGAATTTCTGAACGGGCGAAGCTACCCCTGGGTGCACTACCTTGATTTCAGCAAACAGTTGCGAGCGTTGTTCTACAACCTCACTGAACTGTCCGACTACGATTTAATTCACTCTTGCTGCCTGGCGCCGATTGTCAATCAGTTTTTCACCGGGAAGAAAAAATTCCTTATCCACGCAAATGGCAGCGATCTGAGGAGCTTTTCGATTAGCCGAGGATTGAAACCGCTGCTTTTGCGGCGAGCTTACCGGAAAGCTGGAATACTGATATACGAAGACCTGGACCAGGGAACTCAGGCGGCCATCGACAAATTAGGTCTCGGCTTCAAAGCACGCCATTTAGAGTACATTGTCGACTTTCCCGAAGAGGCTCCGGGCACGGAGAGAAAAACGGCTGACGGCACTTTCAAAATCTTATATCCCAACATTCTCCGGGACAGATTCAAAGGTACCTCTATTTTCGTCGAGGCTATCGAGAGGTTGGCAGACACCGGGCGAAAATTTAAAGTAGATATGATAGCTCAGGGGGAGGACTATCCTGTCATTCTGGAGAAATTGGCAAGCCTGCAAGAGAGAGGTTATATCCAGTGGCACCAGTTCTTAAACAGGTCACAGCTAGCGGATCGTTATCGGTCCTGCGATGCAGTGATCGGCTACTTTCGGCACGGCGGACTGGGCGTTTCACATTACCCGCAGGTCCTTCTTGAGGGTTGCCTTTTTGGCAAGGCGGTAGTGTCCTCGTACGATGAAACAGTGGTAAAGAAACATTACCCGGACTACCCCGTGCTTCCTGCTAATTCACCGGATGAAGTCTATGAAAGGCTTGTCAACCTGGCCGATGATAGAGACCGCTGCCACTTTCTGGGTAATCTGGCTCTTCGCTGGTTCGAGCACAATGCCTCCGCGGAAAGCATAACCGAGAGACTGCTCGATATCTACAGGGAACTATAACCGAAGCATCTTTCGGCATGAGAAAAGCAGTTGCAGCGGAAAACCTCTCCACTCTACTGGCCGATGCAAAATAACACGCGTGAAAATCTGGAACTTATCGGGAGTAACCGGATAAGACTCGACCGGCCGTTTTACCGGTATGATTTCAGCCGACGCAAAGAATTGTTGGAGCAATTGCTGGAAAACCATTCTCGCCGGGGGAAAATGCTGGACTTCGGCTGCGGCTGCGGCGCCTATCATGATTTCTTCGCCAGCCAGGGTTTCAGCCAGGTTTTCGGTCTCGATCTTTCACTCGAGCGTGCCAAAACAGCAGGCAAGTGCGGTTATAATAATGTAGTGGTGGCTCATGCTCAAGAAACGCCCTATCCGGATAAGATGTTTGATGTCGTGGTGAATCAGTCAGTGCTGGTCAATGTCTTACAATATGAAGATCGTTTAGCAATAGTCCGGGAAGCTTTCCGCATCCTGAAACCGGGTGGCTCTTACCTGGTAAATTTTCCTCCCCTCGAAGGGGAAAAAACCATTCGCCTGTTCAACCGCCTGTTTCTGGTGGGTCTGGCCAAAAAGGTCAAAGACAAGCTTGTCCGCAATTCGCAAAATAAGGTGGACCCCTCAGTCTATTGTACGAGGTGGTCCAAATCTGAGATGGAAAGCCTTCTGGATAATGTCGGGTTCAGGGTGGAGCAAAAACTGGGACACCTGTACCTTTATCCCGAAGCCTTGCATCTGGTGCCACCCGTGCTTAGTCTGCTTGACAAGCTGCTTTATAAACGACTGCCCTACAAAGGTCAGGAAACCTATATCCTCGCCGTCAGACCTTAAGGCTTTGTTATTTGATCCTTTCCGGGCTTATTCCTTTTCTATTCTCCATTCGCTCCCATGGCCGGCACTGATCAGGGTGAGACTTCCCTGCAGGCATATACCCTCAATTTCCGCAATTCCTGTAGTACATGTGCCTGGAATCCGGATGATAATCTCAGAGAACAAATGACCGGTTTCCTGAATGTGGGCTTTTGGCTCCTGGAAACTATCCCGGGGAAGGGAGGGTGCCGGTGGGTCTCAGGGCGGAGCTAACGGTATCCGGTTTTTGCCGATCCGCAAGCGGTAACCGCAAAAAAAAGATGGCCTGGAAATTGCGGAATTATTACGGGTATCCGAATCAGTCTAAAGCGAGTGTCGCTTAGTAGTATAAAAATTTTAGTTTGCTTGCTAAAATGGAAAACAAGCTGGAGCTATAAGCTGCTGAAAGAGACACCGGAGCTGAAAACCTACAACAGCCGTGACCGAAAGTGTGGCCCAATCTGGTGACCGGCATTATCATTTCCGACTACGAAACATGGTCCTCAGTATGTCTGTATTTTCAACCTGGAAGTTATAAGGATTGTTCATGGCTCCAAAAGATTTAATTCCGTTCGGAGTTGCTTTAGGATTTTGTTATGCATTTGCTGAAACAGTGCTTTTGGGCTTATGCGGGATTTCATTGGATATCAATGTAATAATAATCGATATCTTATTATATCCTGTGATATGCTTAATTGTTCTCACGGTACTAATTTCGATCCTTCGGTTTTTAGGTTATCGGCTGCCTGAAAAATTTTCAGCAAGGATAAAAGAATTTTCTAGCTGGCCGGGGTTTTTCCCGGTCGCTCTGGTAGAACTTAGCGCGATTGTTATGATCTATGCAATATTCGTACTCTGGCTGAAAGGATTCAAACACCTTGATTTCAAAGTGGCTCTTGAAGCTCTTTTGCCTTTCTTAGCGGCAACGGGTGGCATTCTTTTCCTTTGGCACAAAGGAGACAAGTCTTCTCTGAAAGCTTTTGTCGCTATTACAGGAGTTTCCTTTGCTACCATCGGCTCACTGGTTTACCCGCTGCTAACATTTAGAAGTAGCCATGGTACGGAATTGTCATCCTTTCAGTATGTCCTGCTGCTGCCGGTATTCGTTTGCTTGATTATCCTGGCCCTCGGAGCTTTAAAAACTCGCACTCGCTCAGCCCGGCCGGTTTTTAAGACAAAACCCTATATAATTATAACTTTGTCATCTCTTGCTTTAATTTTAGACCTTACCTTATGGTTGACTGTATTCCCGATAAGAAATTCATGGCTCGTGGTCGAAAGAAAACAGGAGTCCTCGATTGTAGTAAAAGACAGGCCGAATATTTTGCTTGTGGTTTTTGATACTGTTCGCGCAGACCATCTGGAGCTATTCGGCTATCATAGACGTACGATGCCTTACCTTACAGAGTTTGTTCGTCGGACCGGAGCCTTTTACAAAAAAATTCGTTCCCCTGCTCCTCATACTTTGCCCAGCCATATCTCAATATTTACAGGAACCTATCCTTCAACTCATAGGGCTCGTCTGCCGTTATACAATGAGAAAAATTCCTCTCCGACTGTCCGCCCATTCGACGGCGAGCTTACCACTCTGGCCGAAAAGCTAGGTAATCTCGGCTATCAAACCGCAGGAATATCATCCAACTGCGTATTTATGATTCCATCTTTCGGCGTTGATCGCGGCTTTCAGTTTTATGATTCCAGGCCTAACTCGTTCTACTGGAACCGTAAGTTTTCAGCCCTCTGGTCGGTTATAGACCGCCTGATTAATGGTGCAATCACTCAGAAGATTCGTTTCCCCAAGTTCTTAAATGACGAGGTTTCTTTGATCGCCTCTTGGTACTGGTTAAAGACCACATGCCGAAGAGCGCCTGTAATTAACGATGAAATTTTTCACTGGCTGGCCCGAAAACGGTCCGGCAACAGACCTTTTTTTCTTTTCGTAAACTATATGGAAGCCCATGCTCCGTATCTGCCTCCGGGTAAATTTAAGACTCTCTTCACTGATAAAGACAAACCGGTATCTCATTACCATATTCTGATGTCAAAGGTAAAAAATTCTGAATCAGCCGGAGAATTATCCACTGAGCTTAAGCAGCTTGTCGATCTTTACGATGGCGAGCTGTCTTACCTCGATTATCAATTCAAGACACTGATTGATAGTTTGAGTAACCTCGGAGTGTTAAAAAACACTGTTGTAATAGTTACCTCTGATCATGGTGAGGCTTTCGGCGAACACGGGGAGTTCAATCATGGCGGTACACTTTATGAGGAGGAAATCAATGTACCTTTTATTATCAAATATCCTGATGAATTAATGGATAAAACCAGCCCCTTCGGAGAATATTTCCAACATGTGGATGTATTTCCCACTATCATGGAATTGCTCGATGAAGATCTGCCTGCCGAGATAGAGGGATATGCCTTCGGAACAAGCCATGATTACATGATCTCAGAACGGTTTGCCAATAAGGGAATTCCCCGTCATAATCGGGAATTGACCAGCCTCTTTCACTCCAATTACAAGTACATTCATTCCTATCCCGGGGAGAGTGAGCTTTATGATTTGAATGAGGATCCAGGAGAAAAAAACAACATCCTCCAAAAAAATAAAAAATTATTAGAGTTCATGGATCAAAAATTAAAGAGTTGGAAGAAGGATCATACCGGCGAGTCAAGACCGCAGTCAGAATCAAAAACCCCTGATCAAGAAACTTTAGAGAGACTAAAAGCACTTGGTTATATTCAATAAAAATCGAGCTGCTTCATACCGATTCTATTTAATCAATCCCTTATCAAATCTTCGATCCAGATGACCGGTTTCCTTTGCAGCTAATCCGGTTAACCCGTGCTCTGTTTGTATGGCTTTTCAGAGCATGTCGGACAGTACGTCGTCAGAACGACCGGGAAATCGGCTGAATACTCCGCAGCTCTGCTAAAGAGATTCTTCAGTCTGTCGCAGTGCTCGATTTCGTGTTAATTTATAGGGCAACCGGGACATTTTTTTTACTCTCGCGGCTATCTGTATTCTATCACATTTAACAGCTCCGGCACCGGTATACCGGAATAAAAACATCTTACGTACAAACAGGAGAGGTTAATGAAAAGCACCCTATTGGTTCTCTGGTTAACGGTTTTACTGGCAGTTCCGGCTAATGCAAGGGTGGATGTCTGGTCCCGTCACTGGATGAAACCCATGGACCGACTCGAGACCCCGCCCCCGAATCAGTCCCGCACGGTAGACTTGCGTACCACCGCCGGTGAATACGAACCCGGCTGTTTTGCGGTGCGCTCCGATCGGGCCGAAAAAATAGCCGTTCGTTATACCGATCCGGCCGACGGCAAGCTTCTACCGGGTGACTGGCTCGATATCAAGTGTGTGGAGCCGATGGAGGATACCCTCAAGCCCAAAAGGCTCT
>CAZSTM010000236.1:0-971 GCA_964609635.1 uncultured Gemmatimonadales bacterium | reverse complement strand
TCTATGATTTTTTCGAACCGGTAGGGCTGGAAAAAGAAATTACTCAATACTTCTGGCTGACCGTGCGCCCTCCTGAGGATACCGAGCCGGGCCGCTACCGAGGCCTTCTGGAACTGAAAAGTGAAACCGGCAGTATAAACCTGGAGGTCCTCTGCGAGGTTCTGCCGTTCAAGCTGGAAAACAGCCCGGTTAAGGCCGGGGCTTTTATGTGCCTGGTCGACCTGCCCGACGGCTGGTACAAAGACATGAAAGAGCACGGCCTGGATGCGATACAGTTTTTCACCTGGGAATGGGGAATCAGGGGCCGGGAAGTGTTGGGCCAAAGCCGCAATTGGGCCCTGGATGCCATGAAAATCCACAACGTGGCGGGAAAACTGGAGGTGGATTTCGGGGTTATGGACGAAATCATGGAGGACCTCTGCGAGGCCGGGATGCAGGGACCGGTGGTTATCAGCCTGGGTAACGACCATCACCTCTTCTACGAACGGGCGATCGCCGAGCAGTTCGGCCTGCCGATTGACACCAGCGAGTCAGTCGACCGAAAGAGAGTAATCGCTCCGCCGATAAGTCCGCAGCTTGACAGCCTTTTGGTTGAGGGCCTGCGTCAAATTCGCGACCACTGGGAGCAGAAAGACTACCCCCAGGAGCTGGTGGTGCTTATTTACGACGAGCCCACCGAAAGACTTCTCGAACGCTGCAAAAACCGCTATGACCTGCTCAAAACTGTAATGCCCGATTACCGGGTATACGGCGTGGTTATGAACAAGCGGGAATACTCGCTGAGCATGATCGACCAGATGGACATAATTGTCTGCAACGGAGATTTCCTCGGCAACAGGGAAGTAGCAGAAAAATACGGCAAGGGCTACTGGGTTTACGGTTTCCCGCTGCGCTCGGTGGCCTCGAGCCGCTACGATATGGGCTGCATGCCCTGGCGCCTGGATGCGGACGGGGTCTTTTTCTGGCAATAC
>CAZSTM010000235.1:0-6685 GCA_964609635.1 uncultured Gemmatimonadales bacterium | reverse complement strand
TCTAACGGCCCGGCCGATTGACGGCTGAGGATGAACAACGCTCCCCCGGCAAGACCCACCAGAATCCCGACCAGCGATGCCAGCAGCTGCGTGGTCATGGCCAGGCTCCCGTCCGGATCGACCGCGGCCACGGCGGCTACCGAGAGGAACAGAAAAGGCCCGATGGTCTCGCGCACTCCCAGGCCGCCGAAACTGATCGGCACCACCGCGGCCATGGCGATCAGGGGTACGAAAAGCAGGAAGTACAGGAAGCCGATATCGAAACCGATGGCCCGGGCGCAGAAATAATGTACCGCCACCCGGGCGGTCTGGATTGCCAGGCTCAGGAAAAACACCTTTACTGCCAGGCCGTGTTTTTCGCGGTAAATATGCAGGAACCCGTGCAATTCCCTGAAGCGGTCCCGCAGATTCAGAGGATTGAATCCTGCCAGCAGAACCTCGTAGATGAACTTTCCCACCCGGCGGCTGAAAATCACGACGATAGAGACCAGGAAAATTGTAAAGATGGTGGTGATATAAAACAGTATGTCGTTTTTTACTTCCCGGCCGGCAAGCAGGGGGCTGGAAATCAGGACGGTGCTCGCCGCTATGGCGAACAGGGCCAGCAGGAAAAACCCGGCGAAGCGATCGACGAAAGTTGCCGCCAGTCCCTCCCGGCCCCTTCGCTCCATACGACTGATCGAATAGACTTTGACAACATCACCCCCCAGGCTGCTGGGTAGAACGGTGTTGAAAAAAAGGCCGATGAAATAAAGGCTCACCGCCCGGGTGTAGGGGAACGCTATGTTCTGGCCCTGGAGCAGCAACTGCCACTGCAGGGCACCGAGGAAGTTACTGATCACGAAAATGACAATCCCCAGCGCCAGCAAGCCGGCATTGACATTGACCAGCTGATCGGCGACATTGCGCAGACCGTAGCGGGAAAACACGTAGTAAAACAACAACAGGGTCACCAGGACCTTGAATGCAATCACCAGAGATCGTTTCATAAGCTGCGCGGAGGAGTTGTCGTTAATAGTGAAAAATTTGCAGAACCCTGCCTTTCCGTGGCCGGCAGGCGAAAAAAGTGAACATCCTGGACGCATTCCGAAAGGGCAAATATAGTTTAAACGGCCGGTTTTGGCAATCCCCGCGCCGGGGCAGTCGGCGACCACCGGGCCGTTCTCCTTGTCAAGCAGGCGGCGCTGCCTTATAATATTGCTATTGAGCCGGTCAATCTTTGCGCCGAGAAGAGTTTCGATGCATGAGCTGTCCATCGTGGAAAACGTGCTGGAGATTGTCGAACGTCAGCGAGCCGAAAGCGGATTTGAACGTCTGATCAGTATCACCCTGCGCGTAGGGATTCTTGCCGCAGTGGATGAGGAGGCGCTGCGCTTCGCTTTCGAGGTTCTTATCGAGGGAGGCCCTCACCAGGGTGCTTCACTCGAAGTGGAAAAAACTTTTCCCTCGGCCCGATGCTCCTGCGGCAAGAGTTTCGAGGTCGATGATCCGATTTACGCCTGTCCCCGGTGCGGAGCGGTTCAGGCCAAGCTGACCGGTGGGGACGAACTTGAAGTTATCCGACTGGAGGTGGAATAGGCATGGGCTCCATTATTCTTAAAGACAAGGTGCTTTCCAAAAACGATGAGTTTGCTCTGGAGAATCGCACTGTTTTCGACCGCCGCCGGGTGTGGTGCCTGAATTTGATCAGCTCTCCGGGCGCCGGGAAGACCACCCTGATCGAGTACACGGTGGACCGTCTGGGCGAAAAACTCTCCATCGGAGTGCTGGTAGGCGACCTGGACACTGAGACCGACGCCCGGCGAATTGCCGCCCACGGGGTCGGAGTGCGCCAGATCATTACCGGAGGAGCGTGCCACCTCAACGCCAAAACAGTAGGGGAGTTCCTCCGGCATTTCAACCTGGATGAACTGGATGTAATGATCATCGAAAATGTCGGCAACCTGGTCTGCCCGACCTCCTATCACCTGGGAGAGCACGACCGGGTGTGCCTGATCAGCGCTCCCGAGGGCAATGATAAACCTTTGAAATATCCCGGCGCGATCCACACCTCCGACCTCCTGCTGCTTACCAAGCTCGACCTGGTCCCCTACACCGATTTCGAGCCGGAGACTGTCCGCAGCAACGCCCTGCGGATCAAGAACAGCCTGCCGGTGATGAGCCTTTCCTGCAAGAGCGGCGAGGGGATGGACGAGTGGATCGAGTGGTTTGAAAACCGGGCTTGTTCTTTTAAAGATTCGGAAGAAGTCAGCCAGTGAGGCCGAGCCGGAAAAAATGCCAGCGGATTCAGGTGGACGGCCTGGTCCAGGGAGTAGGGTTCCGGCCCTTTGTGTACCGCCTGGCTCACCGCCTGGGCCTTAAAGGCTGGGTGGCGAACACGGTGCACGGGGTGCGGATCGAGGTGCAGGGCGCCGGGGAGGTGCTGGATCGTTTCGCACGACAGTTGAGAAAGAACGCCCCGCCCATGGCCCGGGTGCACTCTTTGCGTCGCAGGTGGGTAAAGGCGCCGGAGTACGAAGCCTTCGAGATCCGTCCCAGCACGAGCCGGACCGGACGATCCACCCTGATCTGCCCGGATGCAGCGGTTTGCGAGGATTGCCTGGCCGAGATGCGCAACCGGGCCGACCGCCGCTACCGCTATCCTTTCATCAACTGTACCAACTGCGGGCCGCGCTACACGATCATCCTCGACCTTCCCTACGACCGGGCGCGAACCACCATGTCCACCTTTAACATGTGCCCTGAGTGCCTGGCCGAGTTCGAGGACCCCCTGAATCGCCGCTTCCACGCCCAGCCGAACGCCTGCCCGGTCTGCGGGCCGAGGGTCGGCCTGGTGGACCGGCGGGGAAAGCCGCGGGGGAAAGCCGGGTCGGAGTCCATCGAGGCGGCCGCACGGGCTTTGCTGGCCGGAGAGGTTGCAGCGGTAAAGGGGTTGGGCGGCTTTCACCTGGCGGTGGATGCCGCAAATGAGGCCGCGGCGCACAGGCTCCGGGAGCGTAAGCGCAGGCAGGATAAACCTTTTGCAGTCATGTTCGCCGATCTCGAAAGCGTGCGGGCCCACTGCCGGCTGAACGCCCGGGCTGCAGCGGCCCTGATCTCGCCCGCCAGGCCTATCGTGCTGCTGCCTAAAAAAGGCAAAAGCAACACTCTGGCACCCTCGGTGGCGCCTTTCCAGAGCACCTTAGGGGTCATGCTGCCTTATACGCCCCTTCACCACCTGCTGCTGGAGGCGGTCGGAGGAAGGCCGCTGGTAATGACCAGCGGAAACAACTCGGATGAACCGATCGAGATTGAGAACGAATCGGCCCTGAGCAGGCTCGGGCATATCGCCGACTGTTTTTTGCTGCACGACCGGCCGATTTACATGCGCTGCGATGACTCGGTCTTTTTCCCGGCCGACCGGAAGCTGGTTCCCCTACGCCGCAGCCGCGGCTATGTCCCCCGGCCGGTGAGCTTGCGCGCCGAATGCCCTCCGGTGCTGGCGGTGGGCGGACATCTGAAAAACACGGTCTGCCTGACCCGCGGCCGGGAAGCTTTTCTGAGCCAGCACGTGGGAGACCTGGACAATCCGGATACCTTCAGGTTTTTTAAGCTGACTGTAGATCAGATGAAGCGCCTGCTCGAGGTCGAGCCGGTGCTGGTGGCCCACGACCTGCACCCCGATTACCTCAGCACCCGCTGGGCCGTCGAACGCAGCGGCCTCCCTGCGGTTGCGGTCCAGCACCATCACGCCCACGTGGTGGCCTGTATGGCCGAGCACGGCCTGAGCGGCGAAGTGCTGGGGATCTCCATGGACGGAACCGGCTACGGAGGCGATGGTACCGTGTGGGGTGGAGAATTTCTGGCTGCGGATGAAACCGGTTTCCAGCGGGTGGGCCACCTGCCGTACTGGCCGATGCCCGGGGGAGAGGCGGCGGTTCGCGAGCCCTGGCGCATGGCGCGCAGTATATTCGGCAAAGTGATGGGATTTGACCGGCTGGACAGCCTGGGCCTCGGGCTGTGGGAACATTTCGGGCGCAAGAAAGTAGAAATGATCGACCGGATGATTGCCCGGAAGCTGAACTGCCCTTTAAGCTCAGGATGCGGCCGTCTGTTCGATGCCGTGGCCGCGCTGATCGGCCTGAGAACGGTTACCCTCTACGAGGGCCAGCCGGCCATGGAGCTGGAGAGCCTGGCTCTGAAGGCAAACCGCGGCCGAATGCCTGTTTATCCGTTTGAGCCGCCGGGGAGGGTTCCTGGACAGGAGCCGCTGGTACCCGATCTGGGGCCGATGCTCGAGGCGATTGCCGGGGATGTTTCCGCAGGCGGCGATGGGGCTCTTGTCGCCCTGGGCTTTCACCACTGTCTCGGCCGGATTATAATCGAGCTCGGCCGCAGGCTGGCCGAATCCCGTGGATTGAATCGCGTTATACTTACCGGTGGGGTGTTCAACAACCGTTACCTTCTGGAACGAGTCGGCAGCGGGCTACGCCGGTATGGATTGAAAGTCTATTCCCACCGCAGGGTGCCGCCGGGCGATGGCGGGATCAGCCTGGGTCAGGCGGTGGTAGCCGCGAATCTAAATAAAAGGGGAGGATAAATGTGCCTGGGAATTCCGGGTCGTATCGAAAAAGTCGAGGATAACACTGCCAAAGTGAGTTTCGGCGAGGTGTCGGTGGCTGTGAGCTTGGATTTACTGGCCGAGGAGGCGGCCCCTGGCGATTATGTTATCGTGCACGCAGGGTTTGCTCTGGAACGCCTGGATGAAAAAGAGGCGCAGAAGACTTTAGACCTGCTGCGGGAGATATCCGAGCTTGAAACACATTGACGAGTACAGGGATGCCCGACTTTCCGCGGCCGTGGCGGAAAGGATCCGCAAGACTTCCACCCGGCCGGTCGCTTTTATGGAGTTCTGCGGAGGGCATACGGTAACCATCGCTCGCTACGGTCTGGAGTCCCTGCTGCCTGAGCATATCCATCTGCTTTCCGGCCCCGGCTGTCCGGTGTGTGTCACCCCTATCGAGCTTATCGACTGGATGATCGCCCTGGCCGGCCTGCCGGGAATGATTGTCACCAGCTACGGCGATATGCTGCGAGTGCCCGGGTCCGGCAGCAGCCTTCTGCTGGAGCGGGGCCGCGCTTCGGCGGATGTGCGGATTGTCTACTCGAGCTATGACGCTCTGGAGATAGCGCGGGAAAATCCCGAACGCGAGGTGGTTTTTTTCGGCATCGGGTTCGAAACCACCGCACCGGCCACAGCCGCGGTGGTGTTGAAAGCCCGTGAGCTCGACCTGGCTAATTTCTCGGTAGTCAGCGCCCACAAAACCACTCCCGGAATTATCCGGGCTCTGTTGGATAACGCGGAGGTAAGCCTGAGCGGTCTGATCTGCCCCGGGCATGTCAGCGTGATTACCGGGACGGCCCCTTACCATTACGCCGCCGAGCAGTGCGGAGTGCCGTGTGTAATCTGCGGATTTGAGCCGCTTGATGTTCTCCAGGGTGTTTTAATGCTGGTCGGGCAAGTGGAAAGTGGCCGCGCCGCAGTGGAGATCCAGTATAGCAGAGGGGTGCGAGAGCAGGGTAACCGGAAAGCCCGACGGATAATGGAAGAGGTTTTCAAGCCTGTGGACAGCAACTGGCGAGGTATCGGAACGGTCCCGGGCACCGGTTTGGACCTTAAACCGGAGTTTGAGCGCTGGAACGCTCAGGCACGTTACCGGCTCGATTTGCCCGAGCCCAAAGAGCCCGACGGTTGTATTTGCGGGTCCATACTGCGGGGTTCGGCTTCCCCCGGTGATTGCGCGCTTTTCGGTAAGCTGTGTACCCCGGCGACACCGGTCGGCGCCTGTATGGTTTCCAGCGAGGGAGCCTGCCAGGCCCATTATCGCTGGAGAGGCAAACCGCGTTAAGAAACACTCCCGGCTCGATTGGTGGGCACAAGGAATAATTTTCCCTTCCAGATAACGGCAAAGCATCATTCCCAGGGGCTGGTTGAGCGATTGCCGAATGTCCACCGGATGAGCTCATTCTGCTTGATAGACCTTCCTGCCCGAGCAATGTTCTTTAACCGTTATTCACAGTCAGCCTGCGGGCTTTCGCCCGAACAGGCGAAAGCCAGGCAGCCTGTTTGGCCGGGTTGCGGGTTTATGGTATGGAAATTGCTAAAATTCCAGCAGAAGGATTAAAATTGCCTTGAATTGAATCCTTTCGGCTTGGGGTTATTGCCATGGATGTTCACATCAGTTCTGGTTTTCATGGTGTTCGCGGTCTCGGCGGCATTCGACTGATCCTCGTGCTGCTTCTTATCGTAGCCTTTCCGGCAGGTCTTCGGGCGGAGCACGTTCTGGTCGGCCGGGACGGTACCCTTGTTTTTCAGACTCCGAGCAGTGGATCTACGGTGCTGGACATCTTGCCCCGCGGAACACAGCTGGAACTGGTGAAACGGGGGGAGAAGTGGTGCGAGGTGCAGCTTCCTGAATCAAATACCGGCGGCTTTATACAAACGAGCGCTCTCGGGGCTTCCACTCAGACCATCGGTCCGGACGGAGCCGGTATTTTGCCGCAGCAGGCTTCTTCGTTGTATGCTGCTTTGGAAGAGGAACTGGACAAATCGACCGCTAAAATACGGAAAATAGAAAGTAGCCTGGATCAGCTCAATAAAATAGTAGAGATGTACGGGCAAGCGGAAAGCGAAAGGATTGGCCCA
>CAZSTM010000234.1:0-6688 GCA_964609635.1 uncultured Gemmatimonadales bacterium | reverse complement strand
CTTCTCCTTTCTTTTAAGTTGATGAGCGTGGCTAAGGTATATATAGATTCTATGTAAAACCTTTATACCGCAAGGCTGCGCTATAAGACACCTAATCTATTCGGGCCTTAAGAGTGCAGGCGGCTATGGCCCTTGCCGGCTAAATCTTTGCCGAGATTAGCAGGAATTTCCAAGCAAATCTTCTACTTAACATTATAAATACTCACAGCAAAATTGCAAGTACCCGATCATTTTTTTCCTTAGTGTTGTAATCGAAAGGGCATAGGCACATAGTTTTAAGATTTCTTTTCTTTAAGCTCGACAGCTGCCGAATTTCAGTCGCAATAGAAACTTTTGTCAAACAAAAATTGTTACAAAAAATATCACTTGATGTTTTTACCCCTATGCCTTTGTGCCTCAGGGCGAGGCTACATCACCTCTCGTGGTGCATTCGCTAACGGGCACGGCTCACTGCCTCTCGCTCGCGTTCGCTCGCGAGCCCTGCCCTCCTACAAGTTTTCGGGTGGGGCCGTTTGTGCCTCTTTGCCTTTGTGCCTCT
Organism: uncultured Gemmatimonadales bacterium; assembly: GCA_964609635.1. Lineage (GTDB taxonomy): Bacteria > Gemmatimonadota > Glassbacteria > GWA2-58-10 > GWA2-58-10 > JAFGTO01. Next base: position 6,150 of record CAZSTM010000234.1, on the reverse strand, counting down.
GCGCCTCTGTGCCTCTTTGCCTATGTGCCTTTATTTTCTATATTGATTGACAAAGCCGGACCCGGGATTTAGTTTACTACAACTCAAAGCACAAATTTACCGCTCATCCGGGTTGCCCTCGAAGGAGCCGCTCGATGGATAAAGGTTTCAGTGTCGTTCTGGGCATGACCATTGCCTACGCGGTCAGCTTTTTCGGGATGCTGCTGGCATATATCGTCTATCAGCGGAACTACCACAAGGATGACCTCTGGCGGCTTCGGCCTATAGGGGTGTCTTTTTTCGCCGCGGTTTACGGTTATATCCTTCCGGTCCTGGCGCTGGTGAACGCCGTTATCACCCTGGGGGTCAAGCTTTCCATAGGAATGGATTACAACTACCTGATCTGGTCCAATAAGTTTCTGCTGCAGACAGTCCCGGCCGCGGTTATTTTTTTCCTGGTAATCGGCAGACAACTCTGGCGGATGCGACTCATTGGCTATGTGGCTTCTCTAATGATGGGTATCTTGCTGGCGGTATTAATGGTTGTCGTGCTGGTGAAAGAGATCACCTCCGGCGCCGGCCTTCACCTGCTGGGCGCCTATGCCACCGCCGCCCTGTGGCACCTGCTGTGGGTTTTCTACTTTTTCCGCCCCAGTATCCGCCGGCCGTTCTTTTCTCCACAAGCTTCGGATTGATTCCAACAATCTCATCTCCAGCAGCTTTATTCCAGACTTCATTAAAATACAGGTGTCTTGTAGGGGCGGGTTTAAAACCCGCCCTTCTAGAACAATTTGAAAACAGTTGGATATTTTCCGCCGCCTGCCATGTTTACCAACTTGACAATCCACCACCGGCGGCCTATGATATTATGATATAGGGTTTAAAGGATTTTTGAGCATCGACGAGAAAATTTGTCGCCGGAGAAGAGGCCGCCATGGAGCTTAAAAAGATCGATGACTTTCGCTGGGAAATACCTCCGGAAGGGGGTATGAAAGTCCCGGGGCTGATATACGCCTCGAGCAAAATGATAGATTCGATCCGCAACGAGAACGCCGCCCAGCAGGTGGCCAATGTGGCCTGGCTGCCCGGGGTGGTGGGCAGCTCTATGGCCATGCCGGACATTCACTGGGGCTACGGGTTTCCCATCGGCGGGGTGGCGGCCATGGACGCCGAGGAAGGTGTGATAAGCCCGGGCGGGGTGGGCTACGATATCAACTGCGGGGTACGGCTGGTGGCCACCGGGCTGGGTTTCGATGAAATCAAATCCCGGGTGCGCGATCTGGTAAGCGGCCTGTTCAGCGATGTACCCTGCGGGGTGGGCAAAGGCGGCGACCTGGTGCTCAACCGTAAAGAACTGAGCCGGGTGATCAGCGAGGGCTCCTCCTGGATGGTGGCCCAGGGCTACGGCAGCGACACCGACCTGGAGCACTGCGAGGAGGGCGGCCGGCTCGACGGTGCGGACCCATCCATGATCAGCGACCGGGCGTACACCCGCGGAAAAGACCAGCTCGGCACCCTGGGCAGCGGCAACCACTTTCTCGAGCTCCAGGAGGTGGTGGAAGTGTTCGACCAGAAGTGCGCGCAAGCGTTCGGCCTGAGCCAGGGACAGTTCGTGCTGTTAATTCATTCGGGCTCCCGCGGGTTCGGCCACCAGGTTTGCGAGGATTCGCTCAACGCGATGAACCGCCAGATCGGCCAACTAGGATTGGAGCTTCCCGACCGCCAGCTTGCCTGCGCCTATATCAAGAGCGATGCCGGCAGGCGCTACATAGCCTGCATGGCCGCGGCGGCCAATTACGGCTGGGCCAACCGCCAGCTTCTGATGCACCGGGCAGTCCGGTCTATCCTGCGCACGCTTAAAATGTCGTCCGGCACCCTGAAGGCCAGTCCGGTTTACGATGTAGCGCACAATATCGCCAAGCTGGAGACTCACCAGTTCCAGGGCAGGGAGCGAAGGGTCTGGGTGCACCGCAAGGGCGCGACCCGCTCTTTCGGCCCGGGCCGGCCGGAAGTGCCGGGGGCTTACCGCTCCGTAGGCCAGCCTGTGCTGGTACCGGGAGACATGGGCACGGCCAGCTATGTGCTGGCGGGCACCGAACAGGCCATGAAAGAAAGTTTCGGCAGCAGCTGCCACGGCGCGGGCCGGGTGCTCTCGCGGAAAAAAGCGATCAGGCAGGCCAAGGGCCGCTCAATTGCAGAAGAATTGAGGCGCGAGGGCGTTTTCGCCATGGCCCGGGGCAGGCACACCCTGCTCGAGGAAATGCCCGAAGCTTACAAGGATGTGAACGAGGTGGTGGAGGTGGTCCACCAGGCGGGGCTGGCCCGCAAGGTGGCCCGCATGCGCCCTGCCGGGGTAGTCAAGGGTTGAAAGATCACCATGCTTCACGGATGAGACTGTGCCTTTTGAAGAGGAATTCGATGCCTGAAAGATTCGTAAGTCTACTTGTCTTTGCCCTGCTGTTTGCGCATTTCAGCCAGGGCGCTGCCCGGGCTGTCAACCTGCGAAAGTACGAGGGCCGGCCCCAGAGTATCACCAGGGTGAGGATCGCGGCGGCTTCCATCCTGCCGGACAAGTGGGATAAACAAACCAACTGGAAACGCATTGAAAAAATGGTCAGGAAAGCCGCACTGGAAGGCGGCGCTGATGTGGTGGTGACTCCGGAAGGAGTCCTGGAAGGCTATGTAGTCAACCAGGTCAACGAGGAGGAAGACAGCCTGAAAAAAGCCGCCCTGCAGCAAAAGTTTCTCGAGCTGGGCGAGCCGCTCAACGGGCCTTACCTGGAAAAAGCCCGCTCACTGGCCGATGAGCTGGAAATTTTTCTGGTTCTGGGTTTCCTGGAACGCAGCCAAGGACTGCTGTATAACACCGCGGTGCTGATCGACCCCGAGGGCGAGATTATCGGCAAATACAGCAAGACCCATTTCGCCCAGGGCTACACGGTCAATCCCGATTTTTACCAGGCGGGCGATGACTACCCGGTGTTTGCGACACCGTTCGGCAAGGTGGGTATCCTGATCTGCTACGACCGCCAGAACCCCGAGCCTGCCCGTATCCTTGCCCTGAAAGGCGCCCAGGTCCTTTTGGTTCCCAGTTACGGCAGCTACGACCTCCAGGACGGATGGAATACCGTGCTCATGCGCACGCGCGCCTATGAAAACGGGTTTCCGGTGGTTTTCTGTCACCCGTTCCAGAGCCTGCTTATCACCGGGCGGGGTGAGCTGAAAGCCCTAGGGGACGCGGGCGAGATCGTGTACTACGATATCGATACAGGATTGAAGAAATACAAGGACCGTTTTCAAAACCGCAGGCCGGCAACCTATCTACCGCTGGTCGAAGGGGGCGATCCTGCACGTTGAAAGAACGGGGCCGTTTCATCCCCTTCGGGCTGATCCCTGAGATTCCAAGAATGCGAAAGAGGAAGTGCACAAGATCCACCAGGTGGACTTTTGCACCTGGGCGTTGGTAAAACCCTAACATTGACTTAGAGCAACAAACCGGAGGCAAACGATTAACAATATGGAACTCTCAGACGGTTCACGAATCGGAGTGGTCGGCGGGGGGCCGGCCGGGTCGCTGACCAGCTACTTTATCCTGGAAATGGCCGGACACGTGGACTTGCAATTGGAAGTGGACATCTATGAGCCCCGCGACTTTTCGCGTTCCGGACCCCCAGGCTGCAATATGTGCGGAGGTATTGTCTCGGAATCCCTGGTTCAGCTGCTGGCCACCGAGGGTATCAATCTGCCGCCTTCCGTGGTCCAGAGGGGGATCGACTCCTACGTGCTGCATACCGATCAGGGCAAGGTGCATATCAAAACACCCCTGGAGGAGAACCGCATCGCCGCCCTTCACCGGGGCAGCGGTCCCAAAGGCTGCCGGCCCGGGCAATGGGGAAGTTTCGACGGTTTCCTGCTGAACCTGGCCGTGGAGAAAGGGGCGACCCATATAAAAAGCCGGGTGAAACAGATCCGCTGGGAGAACGACAAGCCGTTGATCCGTGCCGCTGGAACACCAGAAAAGAGCTATGATCTGGTGGTCGGCGCAGTGGGAGTTAATTCGCGTGGATTGCAGCTCTTTCAAGACCAGGGATTGGGTTTCAGTCAGCCGAAGACAACCGGTACCTGTGTGATGGAACTTTTTCTCGGCCGTGAAAAAGTGCAGGAGTATCTGGGCAACTCGATGAACGTATTCCTGCTGGACATTCCCCGCCTGGAGTTCGCCGCGCTGATACCCAAGGGAGAGTACGTGACCGTTTGCGTGCTGGGGCATGAGGTCGACCGGGAACTGGTGGACAGTTTCATGACTTCTCCGGAGGTACGAAGCTGTCTGCCGGAATTGGAATGGGACAATAAGAGGTCGGCCTGCCGTTGCCTGCCCCGTATCAACATCGGTGGTGCCAGGTGTTTCTACAGAGACCGCATGGTACTGGTCGGCGACAGCGGGGTGTCCCGTCTTTACAAGGACGGCATCGGCGCGGCCTATCGTGCGGCCAAGGCCTGCGCGGTTACCGCGGTATTCCAGGGGGTTTCCGAACGGAACTTTCGGAAGTCCTACAAGAAGATCTGCAGGCGTATGGAAATGGACAACCAAATCGGGAAGCTGATGTTCGCCTGCGGGGTGTTTTTCCGGAACCTGGGTTTTCTCCGACGGGCGATGCTCCGGATGGTCCGGAAAGAGCAGCGCTCAGGGGGCAAGCGACTCACCATGAGCATGGTGCTGTGGGACATGTTCACCGGAAGCGCTCCTTATCGTGAGGTATTCCTGCGCTCTTTTATACCGGGTTTCATTTTTTCGTTTTCCGCAGAATGTCTCAAGGCTCTTTTCATCAATACGGCTCAAGACTCATCCGCCGGGTAAAGATTGAAGTTCAGCCGCAGGTTAGCGCAGTCGTCCGGCTATCAGAATATAACGTTAAAGATCAGCAACCAGAGAGGTGGCAATGCAAATCGGAGCACTGGGAAAAGAGTACCTGGACGGTGAACGGATAATCAGCAAGGGTGAGGTGGGTGAAAGCATGTACATCGTCCAGCAGGGAAAAGTGGAGGTGTTCATGGAAAACTCGGCGGGTGAAATCGTGCTGGCGACACTCAAACCGGGAGCCGTATTCGGTGAAATGGCTCTGTTCACCAAGGAACCCAGGGTGGCCAGTGTTCGGGCACTGGGGAAAGCCCGGGTGCTGACCATTGACAAGAAAGGATTCTTCAAGCGTGTCAGTGAGGACCCCTCCCTGGCCTTCCGGATACTGAAAAATATGTCGAAACGGATTGAGAAACTGAATATTGAAGTAGCTCGATTGAAAATGGGGACCAATTAGATGCCGGGTTCTTTTGGGCATGTGATCGAGAGCGTTCTGTTGAGGGGAGTCGGCAGATGAAAATTCTGGTAACCGGAGCAACGGGGTACATCGGTGGAAGGTTGGTTCCTCGCCTTCTGGCCCGCGGGTACAAGGTACGTATTTTTGTCCGCGATCCACGGCGTATCGCCGGAAGGCCCTGGTTGGATCAGGTCGAAATTGCCACGGGCAACATCCAGAATTATCGCACGGTCCGGCGAGCGCTGGAAGGCATTGACACCGCCTATTATCTGGTGCATTCCATGCAAGCCGGCCCCGATTATGCTCTCCTCGACCGAATGGCCGCCAATCTTTTCGCAGCAGCAGCAAAAAACCTCAAGCACGTTATATACCTGGGAGGGCTTTTGCCCCCGGGCGGTGATATTTCCGAACACCTGACCAGCCGTGCCGAAGTGGGTGAAATCCTTAGCGTGAACTGTCCCACAACGGAGTTCCGAGCAGGACCGATAATCGGCTCGGGTTCCGCTTCTTTCGAGATGGTACGCTATCTTACCGAGCGCCTCCCGCTTCTGGTCTTCCCCCGATGGATCGACAATGTGGTGCAGCCCATCGCCATCCGTAACGTCCTCAGCTATCTCATCGAAGCGCTGGACAAAGGTCCTTTAGGGATTGTCAATCTCGGAGCTGATTGCCTGCGTTTCGAGCAGATGTTTAAAATCTACGCCAAGTGTCGTAACCAGAATAGAATTTTCATCCGACTCCCTCTGATGAACCACAATCTGGTTGCCTGGTTGGTGGCTCAGGTCACCCCAATTCCCAATACTATTGCCAAGCCTTTACTCCAGGGGATCGACCGACATGTTACTGCGGACGTTTC
>CAZSTM010000233.1:0-6722 GCA_964609635.1 uncultured Gemmatimonadales bacterium | reverse complement strand
TAATGCTTGATTGTAATACTCCTATAGAGAGATCATTTCTTTTTTGTGAATAATACAGCTCTTAGAAACATTAATGATCTGCTCCTGATTCATAAAACAAACACGATTTTCAGTCGGTCATTTCAACAGCGAGCCTCCTGCCGGCGGTGGTGAGGGTCTTTCCGTCTGCAGACAAGGTGAACCCACCAGGAGATTCGCCCGCACCAAACAGCCACCAGATACACTGATCGGCCGAGCCCTCCACCTGCGCTCCCACTGTTATCTGCCCCCGCGTGCCGGGCAGGCGCTTTATATTTTCACCCTCTATTTTCAGGTTAGGGCTGTAGATCCAGAGTCTGTTGCCCTCCAGAAATATCAGGCAGGCTCCTTCTTCCAGCCAAAGCGCCGCCTGCGGGTTGACCTGCCAGTGGTAGTCCACCGTTTTGATTTCTTTACCCATTATCCGATCCGCAACCACTACCAGGGAGGAATCTATCAGCCAGAGGTGGCGCACTACTTTGTCCAGTTTTAATTTGCCGGAATTGTAACCGTCAGTGATTTCGACCGCAGCGTACAGGAGGCCGTCTTGTGTACTGCATTCTAACCGCTGCATGCTGCTGGTTTTCTGTGTCGTGCGGTTTATTACCGGATAGTTGTGGGCGGTGGGGCCGAGTGTGAATTCGCGTTCCAGGTCCGGCATGTACTGCTGGTATCCAGGATCATCGATCAACCACTTGCCTCCCGTGCCGATCACGATCGTGCCGTTGTCCTTCTGGATGTGGCCTACGGATGAATTTGTCGCCGAGATCACCGCTGCCAGGTCGTCGTCCTGCCGGCCGGTGCACAGACTGAGCGCATAAAGGCCTTCGAGCGCCCCGGCCGGCGGAGGCGCAGGAATCGTCTCTACAGGCAGGTCCCTGACTACAGCCAGGGCATCGCTGCGCATCCATTCGAGCGGACATCCGGAAAGGAACCAGCGCGAACTTTCGTTTTTCCGCAAGGCCAGCAGCTTAGCGTGCACGCTGGCGTGAAACGGCATCTCGCGGGCTTCGACATCGTTGAAAGGAGCCACGTTCATGGGGTTGCCGGGTGAGCTTATCAGCCAGGACTGGTCGAGCATGAGTTGCAGGGAAGGATGTTCAAGCACCATCCGGCGAACTTCTTCGGATGCGCCGGGCAGCCAATCGGCCACGAAGTCCAGGATATATCCGTCGTAGGAAACCGCCTCTGTATGGCCCTTGCGCCGCAGTTCCAGCTGAGCCAGTATCAGCGCCTCCGTGTGCCGCTCGATTCGTTTCTGCAGACTGTGCCCGGAAATCCTGGCCGCGATTGAACGGGCAATCATGGCGATGGTAGGTATGTTGTGCTTGAATGAGTCGAGTTTCGGTGAAGTAAGGATCTGTTCAACCGAGGTCAGGTCGAGCCGACCGTCCCCCAGCCAGTCCGGGTAGGAATCCACGATGCGGCCGAGAGCTTTCTCGATCTTCTCCCGCAGGTCCCTCCCTATCCAGTCCCAGTTTTGCCAGGCACCGGCCATTATTCGTGTGCAGTGCGCACCGGCCAGGTGCGGCCGCTCCCAGACGTCGTATTCCGGCCAGCCGGCCAGGGCTTCCAGGTCCCGTCTCACGAGTTCTCTGAGCCGTTCGTCTCCACTCCAGTGCGCAGCCCAGCCCATGCTGTTTATCCTCTGCTCAAGATCCCATGTCATCCAAATTTCCCAGGGGTACTTTGGTATTCCGGTTACGTGGAACGAAGGATGGTATATTTCCATGACCGGCAAAGGATAGGCGAGCTTGCGGTAGATCCTGTAGAAGTCGGCCACCAGCACATCCTGGCGGGAAAAGCGTTCGGCCCGGCTCATTACGGCCTCTTCCGCTCGCTGCTGTAACAGTCTCCAGGCTCCGGTTTCATCATCTGAGAGCCTTTCCCTCTCCGAGCAGGAAAACATGATTGTCGTTACCACGATTACGATCGTAACGGCCATGAGCCTCTGCAAGGTTGTTTTTTTCAATTTAGCCGGTACCCCCCATATTAAATTTGATAGCCTTTGACACGTCTTACTTTTCTGTTGGTGAACTCAGATTTTTGCCCTGATCTGTCGAGCCGAGGGATTCTTTGTCGTCTTTTGTTATCATAGTTATCAGTTTTTATCAGGAGTATCAAGGTTTCTATTGGTCAACACAGAGGGAAAAGGAACTTCTCCTGGCCTGCCCCGAGAGCTGTGCTAATAGAGAAGAGGCTATTCTAAGGAGTTAAAGACCGGTGGATAAGATTAGATTTATTTGATCGAACATTTCCCGCAATAAACTTTCGATATGATGCTTGAAAACGCTTGCGATTAGTGGTAATGTTGCGGGAGCAGGTTGTATTTTAATTCCGAGGGGCGTTGGCCATGTTGAATTGAATAGCGAGCGCATTCCCCGTAGCTTGCCACGGGGTAAGCGAGCGAATAGTAATAATCAAAAAAACCTTAACAATCGAAGATTCCCAGCAGCTTGCTGCGGGGAGTCTTCAATGGACTGGTCATTCACCGGCATTAAATATGGAGCGTCTTCATGAAAAAGACTACTCTGCAGGAATTGATAGTGTCCATGCTTCTAGTTGCGTCCCTGCTACTGACAACAAGCAGTTTCGGCCAAGATGAACGAGCAGCGGAATCTGCCTCCACACCTGAACAAACTTGCATGAATGAACCGGGGAAGGTACAGGAGAATTCTTCATCGGAGAAGAAGCACCTGAAGAAAAGAGGTCGGGTTCGAATCGCTACACTCGGGCCGCGGTCGCTTACGGTGGATGTAAATTCAGATCCGCAGAAAATTGTCGAGAGGATGATTGCACATTGGCGGCACGAGTTCTCACAGGTCTTGGCTGACCGGCCTGATTTGATCGTAGTGCCCGAGGTGTGTGACCGCCCCACCGGGTTTCCAATCGATAAGCGGCTTGAATACTATCAAGTGCGTAAAAACCAGGTGCGTGACTTTTTTGCCGAGATTGCGAAAGAGAACCACTGCTATATTGTTTATTCGGCTGCACGCGAAATGGAGGACGGTACATGGCGTAACTCAAGTGTGCTGATCGATCGAAAAGGGGAAATTGTGGGCGCCTACAATAAGAACCACGTAGTTATCGAAGAGACCACAAAAAGCAAAATTCTCTGCGGCCGCGATGCACCGGTATTTGAGTGTGATTTCGGGCGCGTGGCATTCACTATATGCTTCGACTTGAATTTTGATGAATTGAGGTGGAAATACGTCGAGGCCAAACCCGATTTAATCATTTTCTCATCGATGTATCACGGTGGCCTGATGCAAGCCTACTGGGCATATTCGTGCCGCAGTTACTTTGTAGGAGCTGTGGCCGGTCTGCCAAGTGAAATTCGCAACCCCTTGGGGCAGGTGGTTGCCTCCAATACGAACTACTTTGATTATGTGGTGGCTGATGTCAACCTTGACTGCCGGCTCGCGCACCTGGATTACAACTGGTCGAGACTACGGTCATTGAAGGCTAAATATGGACCCAAAGTTACAATCACGGATCCGGGATTTCTCGGGGCCGTAATGGTAACAAGTGAAGACCAGGGCATAAGTGTGGACAAGATGCTAAACGAGTTCGAGATTGAACTGCTGGATGATTACCTGGCGCGAGCCCTGGCTCACCGCCACAAACCGGGAAACATGGAATGACCGGAACACAACGGCTGTCTGCTTGACTTTGATGAGGATAATTTCCTGGTTTTTCAGGCTGCTATACTTCTCTTACAATCTGAGGTACAGTTTTTACCAACCGCTCAAAAGTGACAAGAAATCTTTTGTCCAAAGCCGGGCAGAACCATAGATTTCTTCCGGATAAAAAAACTGGATTTGGGGAATATCGCATAACCTTATCTTAGAGGCTGATCCATGAGGAGAAGAGATGTCCTGAAAAAAGGGTGCGGCTGCGGTTGTTTGGCGGCATTGACTCTGGGTGACGGCAAGGCTTTCGCAGCAGAGGAGCAGACCATGGAGAATGATAAAGAAAATCGGGTACAACAGTTTGCCCAGCGCTGGGTAGGGGATGTTCTACGGGGTTTGGATGAGATGGTGGACCAAAAAACCAAGGAAGCGATTTTAGAGAATTGCGGCAGATCGTGTGCCAGGGACCATTTATTAAAAGAGGCTCAAAAATGCCGGGGTGACTTAAATAAATGGCTGGAAATGTTTAATTCATGGAATGGCGTGGAAGCCCGGTATGTGAGTGAAAACGAAGTGTCGGTTGCTTACCGGTTCAGTGATTCTGGAAGGTGTTTCTGTCCGATTGCCGGTGAGAATGCTCCCGAAGTACCCGGTAGCCTCTGCAACTGTTCCCGGGGTTGGCTGATGGAGGTTTTCGATACAGTGACCGGCAAACCGACGAGGGTGGAGGTGCTGGAGACAATCAAGCGGGGAGGGGAAGCCTGCAGGTTCAGGATCGAGGTCTGATATCCGGGGCATGGCATGCGCCGTACAACTAATTTCCGTTGAACTCTGTCGCTTTCTTGCTCTGACTGTACACAGCGGCTGATAAGTGCGGCCCTTTTCCGGAACCCATGACCGGCCCCGTCGAAAACGAGAGCAGTTTTCAAGAAAGTGGGATCATAATGCAGCTTCAACACCTTATGAGTACCTGGTCTAAGCAGCAATCGTCTTTAGCGGCCCCGATATTTTTTTCAGGCATTTCGTTTGAGAAATTTTAAAATAGCCTCTTCGGGCCCGCTATTTAACGAAAAGGGTTTGCTCCCAAACGGCAGGCCTTTTATTTTTTACCGGGATAATTTCTTCATACTTGTATTTCGACGCCGTATGTGTAACTTGATTCTGGAAAACAAACCTACAACATCCGCTAATAATACACCAACAACGAAATTTGAATGGCAGAGGTGGAATGGTGACAAATCCTCAAAATAAGCTACGGATTAGAACATTATCTGTTCATGCCGGCGAAAAAACGGATCCATGTACAAAAGCCTCTTCTCCGAATCTGGTAATGTCCACCACATTCAAGGCGGAGGCGGGTGCTTCCTTTTCGGTCGAAGGCTTACGAGAAGATGCTCCTTACTTTTACACGCGGTGGAAAAACCCGACGGTCGAACAACTGGAAACCAAGCTCGCAGCCGTTGAAGGCACTGAGTCCTGTATAGCCTTTAGCAGCGGTATGGCGGCGATAACAGCTCTGCTGCTTTATCACTTGTCTCCCAAAGATCATCTGGTAATCAGCGATGTCACCTATGCCGCCGCCGCTGAAATCACCAATGACCTGATCCCGCGTATGGGTGTTGAGGTGACCAAAGTCAACATGTCAGACCTCGATGAGCTGAGGGCGGCGATAACTCCCCGAACCAAATTGATTTATGCCGAAACTCCCTGCAATCCAATTATGCGTCTTACGGATATTTCGGCTGTTGCCGGGATCGCCCACCAAGCCGGCGCAAAGCTGGCAGTTGACTCGACTTTCGCCACACCGGTGGCTACCCGGCCGATCGATCTGGGAGCAGATTATGTTATACATTCTTTAACCAAATATCTCTGTGGCCACGGAGATGCGGTAGGTGGCGCACTCCTGGGTCCGGCGGAAAAACTCGTCGAGCTTCGGCAAAAAGTCGCTATTCGTATAGGTGGCATATTGAGCCCGTTCAACGCCTGGCTCATAATGAGGGGCCTTGCCACCCTTCCGTTGCGCATGGCGGCCCACGAAAGCGCCGCCCTGGAGGTGGCGTCTTTTCTCGAAAGGCACTCAAAAGTTTTGAAAGTAGTCTATCCCGGGCTTGCTTCACACCCACAGTATGATCTTGCGAAGCGACAAATGAATAATTTCTCCGGAATGTTAACTTTTCAGGTCGAGGACGGCGCAAGGGCGGCGGAAATCTTTTATGAAAAGTTGAATATCATTCATTACGCCGTGTCTCTCGGTCATCATAGAAGCCTTATTTTTTATATGTCAACTGAAGACCTGCTCGAGACGTCCTTTAAATTGAGCGCTTCACAACTAAAGTCTTATCGCGAGTTTGCCGGCGATGGGATTTTCAGGCTGTCGGTCGGTATCGAGGATCCGGTGGATTTGTGTAATGATCTGGAGCAGGTTCTGTGCGCTATTTAATGAGCAGGTTTCGGCAGCACCGGGCGGACATGAGGCCTTGCGAATATTCATAAACCTGTGAATATTCACAAGGCTTTCACTTTTTATAAAAGATAAATCGTAAAGTTTTTTATAATATAAATACTTTTATTTTAAGCAGTTGGGAAACCACAAGGCCGATAATAATTTCTGGCATCCTGTTTGCAACTTCCTAAGAAACAGCCGGATTCAAATTAAAATTTCTTGCATTTCAGGAATGATCCGGCCGAAAAAGAAATAATAGAGGTATTTTTTTACGCTCAACCGGTACGGAGTCCGAGCCATGCGAAAGAAAACCCTGACAATCCTGGTTGTTCCTCATGGTGGCACAGGTATTTGCAGGCTGAGAGTTCCACGCTGGCTAATAGCTTTTCTTTCTTTCTGCTGCATTGCACTGCTGGTTGGTGTCTGCTCCCTCACCATTTCATACTTTAACAAGTCATACCAAAAGCTTACGCTTATAAACCTCGAACAGGAAAACAGACTGCTGGTCGAGAAACTGAAAACTTTTGAGGACAGGGTCGGTCGACTGAACATAGAGATAAACTCCATACTTTCGGAAAATCAGGTGTTCCGGCGTATTGCGGGCCTGGAGATTCTGGATGAGGAGGTTA
>CAZSTM010000232.1:0-6733 GCA_964609635.1 uncultured Gemmatimonadales bacterium | reverse complement strand
AATGCAAAATGCTTCATAAAAACGCTGCCATTCGTATTGGGCATACAAGTAATTCGCTTGCTTTAGGTCGAATGTTATTTTCTGAGCCCCACACCGCGGACAGCCTGCTACTAACTCTGACATTTACCTCTCTCCATTGTGAAAACGGTTGCGTAAGTTTTATCCAAACAACAAATAAACTGACCGGACAAACTGAGTTATATATAGTGTTTGGGATGAAATGGGTTTTTAAAATTCTCGCGATTCCATAATTTCACCGTCATAAGCTCTGACCACCCAAAAAATATTATCATCTTCAGAGCCTCCTTTAGTACCATAAACCAACAAACTACCCCCTGATTCTTTAGTAATATGCTTGGCGGCAGTTCTCATTGTTTTAACAGCATACCCAGCCTTTGGATAAAAATCAACAAAGAGATCAGAACCTTTCCAGGAAACACTTTTTACCTCGGGAACACTATTAAGAGCATCGATAATAGAAATAGGTTCGGACGGTTTGCTAATGGGTGGATCAGGTTCGGCCAAATATAAAAAGACACCAACACCAGCAAGAATAAGCAAGGCAGCAAAAAACCATAAGAAATACAAAGGCTGTTTTTCTAACTTAGAGCCGCAGTGTTTACATTTTATAGCCTCTTCTTGTACCATCTCCGCACAATAAGGGCACTTTTTCATCTTTCCTTCTCCTCAAAAAAACTCCAGAGCAATCCACCGATATCACCCAGCTTTCCGTCGCTATAAAGTCCCACGGCCTTGCGATAAAACTTTTCCAATATATCTCAGACACGAGATACGGCAATACCCGCGAGCTGCTGCTCAATATGCACCTGGACATGAAAAACGGAAAATTAACCAGTCTGTAGTTCGCCTTAGAGTCCTTCCGGCCTTTTTATTTGCACAATATTTCACAGCACTTATATGCTTGGCAGACCTCATCAATGTTAACGATATCTCATAATGTATTATACACCCCTATGAAGGAACGCACAATAACCAAAACGATTTTTCTTTAAGGAAGGGAAATTAGGCCGGGTCCTTAATAAATCTAAAATCTTAAGTAGCGCAAGGGAGGCAATATTAAAAGCGGGGCGAGAGAGCGAAAGCCTGGATTAAATCCTGAACAGACATACCCTCAGGCAATCTATTAAGTGTGCCCGTTAACTCTATTTATTCTTCCAAATCACCCTCGCCCAGAATCTTTCTCACCAGCTCGGCCCCGTCCCGGGCGGCCTTGAGCGGGGGCACGTGCGCCTCGCAGTTCTCGATGGAGACAAAAAAGCCCGGGTTCTCCTTTTCCAGCACCGGCAGCAGCCCGTCCAGATTTTTCGGATTGTCCTCGTGCTCCTCGTGGGGGTAGGGATTAATGTGCATGTGCACGACATGATCGGCAAGAGCGCGGTAGAGCCCGATCCCGTCCGTCCCGGACTTGCCGGGCACTACCCCCAGCTGAAGAAGCAGCTTGTGGTTTTCCGCCCCCACATCCTCCAGGAATTTCAGCGCACCTGCCGCAGTGTCGGTAAAACAGCCCTGGTGCACCTCGCTGGCCAATACCTGGCCGGACCCGGCCAGAATCCGGCAGGTCTCCTTAAACCCGCGGATTACATATTTATAGTACTCGGGGTCGGGATCCAGGCTGGACACCTCGCCCACGAAGCCCGCAAAGGCGCGGTGCATCTTTACGCCCAGCCACCCGGCAACGGGGGACAACTTGCGGCAGAGCTCAATGTGCGTTTCGAAATCGTCCATTTCCAGCCTCAGCACCCCCAGGTAGCCTGAGACAATCGGAAGCTCCAGGCCGAGCTCGGATGCCAGGGCCGCCAGGTCGCCTGCTTCCTCACGGGAGAGGTTTTCGAAATGCGGCTGCAGCAGCTCCACCGCCTGGAAGTCGCCCAGTCCGGCTATCTGCCGCAGGATGGTTTCGGTGTCCGTATCGGTTTTCTTGTAGGCGATACTGTTGAAACAGAGTTTCATTTTTCTTTCTCTCCCAGAGCGTTTTGAAGAAGGTTGCGCAGGTCGTCTATCATCTCTTGCCAGGGCACGGGACTTTCAAGCCACCAGGCCAGCGACTCCATGCCCTGGATAATCAGCATGTCCAGCCCGCCTATCACCCGGCAGCCTGCTGCTGAAGCGCGCTTAAGCAGCAGGGTCTGCAAGGGGTTGTATATGGTATCATAGACCACCGTCCCGGCCCGGGGGAGGATGCTCTCAGACAGCGGGCAGCGCTGTACATCCGGCGCCATGCCCAGCGGGGTCACATTGACCGTGATAAAGGCCTCCGAGACCGCTTTCCCTACCTTTTTCTCTTCCGAGCCGGGGACTATCTGAACCGGGGCTTCGGGGACGAAATTCCGGCACCAGCCGGCCAGCTCCTCGGCACGCTGCACGGTACGGTTTACCAGGTGGATGGGCTCGGCCCCCAGCTTGACCAGGCAGCAAAGGATCGCCCGGGCGGCGCCGCCTGCTCCTAAGAGCACCGCACCTCGATTTTTGAGCTCTTGGTCGAGTCCCCTTATCCGGAGTGAATTCAGGAAGCCTGCGGTATCCGTGTTATGTCCCACCAGCCGGCCGTCCCGGCCGACACCGATGGTGTTGACCGCCCCTACCCGGCGTGCCTCGTCAGTCAGTTCATCGACCTGCGCCGCCACCGCTTCCTTGTGCGGCAGGGTGACATTCAGCCCCTTGATTCCGAGAGTGCGTATCGCCGTGCCCAGTCCGGCCAGGTCCTCCCTGGAAATCTGGAATGCCAGGTAACGGTAATCCAGGCCCAGGCGGGACAGGACATAGTTGTGCAAAATGGGACTCAAGCTGTGCTCTATGGGGCTTCCGATTACCCCGAAAATTCCGGTCCTGCTGGTGATCGGTGGCTGGGTTTGAGTCAATGGCTTTTCCTCTTGATAGATTTTTGCTCATTTACTTTGAGAGATTATCTCTCATATTTTTTACCACTATGGATCCCCATCCAAGCCTCTCCCCTCCAGGGATAAAGCCCAAACCCTTCTATTCTTTTCTCACTCTGTCACTCTGTCACTTTGTCACTCTATCTCTTTCTTTAAATCTTTGTGTCTTGGTGCCTTGGTGGTTAAATATTTTAAACAATTTCAAATATCTTTGGCCGGGCTTTTACCCGCACAGGCCGCGCAGCAGGGTATAAAATCCGGGAAAAGATATGTCTGCGCATTCCGCCTGCCGGATCACGGTTTCGCCATCGGCGACAAGGGCGGCCACGCTGAAAGCCATGGCGATCCGGTGATCGCCGAAAGAGTCGATCTCGGCACCCTTAAGGGTGCAGGGCCCGTCGATTTCGAGGCCGTCGGGGAATTCACGCACCCTGGCGCCCATCTTTTTCAGGTTAGCGGCCACTGCGGCCAGGCGGTCGGTTTCCTTGACCCTCAGCTCTGATGCATCGGTAATCCTGGTGCGACCCTCGGCCTGGGTGGCCGCCACCGCCAGCACCGGGATTTCATCGATCAGGCTGGGCAGAATGCCGCCGTCTATCGAGGCGCTCTTAAGCGGCCTTTCTTCCACGGTTAGATCGGCCACGGGCTCGCCGGATTGCCGGCGCGGGTTTTGACGGCTGATTCGGGCTCCCATGGACTCCAGCACCTCGAAAAAACTGGCCCGCGTGGGATTCAGGCAGATATTCTCGATAGTTACCCGGCCGCCGGGGATGACAGCCGCGGCGGCGGCGAAAAAAGCCGCCGAGGAAGGGTCTCCGGGCACCCGGATATCTGCGGCCTTAAGCGTGGAACCCCCGCTTACCGATATTTCATTACCCTTTCTGTCCACTTCCACCCCGAAAAGCCCCAGCATGCGCTCGGTGTGGTCGCGGCTGGGTATTTCCTCGATCACGGTGGTGGTCTCCCCGGCGAAAAGACCCGCCAGCAGCAGGCAGCTTTTAACCTGGGCGCTGGGTATGGGCATGCGATAGCGGATACCTTTCAGCCTGCCGCCTGCGGTAAAATCCAGGGGCGCAAACTGTTCATCCACCGCTTTTATCCTAGCTCCCATCAGGCTCAGCGGCTCGATAATCCTCCGCATGGGCCTGCGGCGCAGGTACTTATCTCCGGTGATCGAGCAACTGAACGGCTGCGCCGCCAGAACCCCTGCAAGAAGGCGCATGGTGGTGCCGGAGTTGCCGGCATCCAGTTGATGCGCGGGCTCTTTCAGTCCTTCTTTCCCGGCTCCTGTGACCCTTAGCTTTTTCGCGCCCACCTCAGTGTCTGTCTTGACACCCAGGGCTTCGAGGCAGCCGGCCGTGCTCTGCACGTCCCGGCCACCGGCCGGGCCCTCGATAACGCTGGTGCCTGAAGCCAGCCCGGCAAAGATCAGCGCCCGGTGGCTTATCGACTTATCCCCGGGTACGCCGAGCCGCCCGGAGAATTTTTTCGCCCTCGCGAACCGTTCTTCCATGTTTTTAGCGGTGCTCAAGATGAGAAAAGGAGAAGGGTAAAGCACCCCGTGCCCACAATAATTGAAGACTCCGGCGCAGCAAGCTGCCGGGAATCTTCGATTGTTAAGGTTTTTTTGATTATTACTATTCGCTCGCTAACCCCGCGGCAAGCCGCGGGGAATGTACTCGCTATTCAATTCAACCGGCATACATCCCTGTTACAGGCTGTAGGCTATAGGCTGTAGACTGTAGGCTTAATGTTAAAGACTATAGGCTAAGGGGTTGCTACCACAGAGTTTAAATCTTTGTATATGCCAGGTAAACTATTCTCTGTAGGTTGGATTTTGCGCCCCTACGAGCCTTGGGAGAACTGGTTGCCTTAACCAATTCTCCAACACGCTTCTAGAACTTCCTCCAGACCTCAGGCATGAAAAGGATGATCACCGTGTAAATCTCGAGCCTGCCCAACAGCATACAGAGGCTCAGCACCCATTTGCCCAGCAGCGGAATCTCGCTGTAATTGACCATCGGCCCGACTCCGCCCAATCCGGGGCCTATATTTCCGAGGGTGGCGGCCACACTGCTGGCGGCGGTGATCATGTCCAGGCCGAGAGCCGTCATCAGGAAAGTGCTTATAACGAACAGGGCGATGTAGAGGTTGAAAAAACCCTGCACGTTGAGCATCACCTCGGGCCTGACTTTGATCTTTTTCACCTTGATCAGGAAAATCGCCCGCGGGTGAAGCAGTTTCCTCATCTCCGACTTGCCGTGCTTGAGTATCAACAGCAGGCGGATCACTTTCATTCCGCCGCCGGTGGAGCCGGCGCAGCCCCCGACAAACATCAGCACCAGCAGCATCAACCGGCTCAACGAGTTCCATCTGTCGAAATCGGTCGTGGCATAGCCTGTGGTAGTGGTCATCGAGACCACCTGGAACAGGCTGTCCCGAACCGCTTTTTCGCCATAACCATGACCGGCCACCAGGTTGGACAGGAAAATCGCCGTGGTGGCGCCGCCGAGGATGATAACGTAAAACACCCACTCCCGGTCGCGGAAATAGACCAGGGGGCTTCCGCCGGTAAGAAAACGGAAATGCAGGGAGAAATTGATACCGGCCATGAACATGAAAAAGATTATGACGTACTGGATGAAAGCGCCGGGATAGTGGCCGATTGAGGCGTTCTTGATAGAGAAGCCGCCGGTGGCCATGGTGGTGAACGAGTGGTTGAGAGCCTCGTACCAATCCATCCCGCCCAGCTGAAGCAGCAGCATTTCCACTACGGTGAGCAGCAGGTAGACGCCCCAGAGCAGGCCGGCGGTGTGCGAAATACGAGGCCTGAGGCGATCGGGCGTGGGTCCCGGCACCTCGGCCCGAAAAAGCTGCATGCCGCCGACCCCCAGGTACGGCAGGATGGCGATCGAAAGCACGATAATGCCCATCCCGCCGAGCCACTGGGTCTGGCTGCGCCACAGCAATAAAGCCCTGGGCATGCTTTCGGTCTCTTTCAGGATCGAGGCCCCGGTGGTGGTAAACCCGCTCAAAGTCTCGAAGTAGGCATCGGTTATACCGGGTATCGTTCCGGAGAACAGAAAGGGCAGCGAGCCGAAAGCGGCCGTTGCCGCCCAGCCCAGGGTGACAATCCCGAAACCTTCCCGCACGCGGATGTCCCCGCCGTTGCGAGTCAAGGCGAAAACCAGCAGTCCCACACCGATGGTAAGTCCCATGGCCTGCAATATCGGAATCATCACCGGCTCGTTGTAATTCAGGGCGTACACCAGCGGTAACAGCATCGAGGCACCCACGAATATCTGCAGCAGGGCTACCACATGTATGACTAGTCTGACTTTCATCTTATCAGGGCCGGATTGAATCAAGGGCGCTTGCTAAGCGCCCCTGGAGGGAACCATTAACTTTTCAACAGGCTGCTAGAGAAAGTATTTACTGATCTTTCGCGCATCCTTGGCGAGGGTGAAAATAATGATCTTATCGTCGGCTTCAAGGCGGTCAGCGCCGTGGGGGATAAAAATTTCCTCGCCGCGGATAACCGAGCCCAGGATACAGGCGCCGGGCAGGGATAAATCTTTCAAGGGTTTACCCACCAGCGGCAGGTCTTCCCGGATTACCACCTCCATGATCTGCACGCTTAAGCCCCGGAGAGTGACCAGAGCCAGCAGTCCTTTGTGGCTGGTGGCGACCAGAATGGCGTTGACCGTGGACAGGTGAGGACTTACAATAGCATCGATCCCGATGCGGCTGGCCAGGCTGAGGTATTCCAGGCGCTTGATCTGGGCGATGGTCTTTCCGGCCCCCATGTTTTTGGCCACCAGGCAACTGATGATGTT
>CAZSTM010000231.1:0-6736 GCA_964609635.1 uncultured Gemmatimonadales bacterium | reverse complement strand
CGCCAGAAGCAGCAATGTTATCAGGCGAGTAGCCAACTTAAAGCCTTTTGTTTAAAAGGTGCCCGAATTAAATCTGAGTCTCATCCGATCTTCAAACCTTCACCCTTGAGTTGAGCCATTTAACACCTCTTGAATGCGTGGTTTTCCTTGTAATTTAATACCTTAGGCCGGATAGGAAAACCACTTTCAATCTTTATATGGTTAATGCGGATTTAAAATATCAAGAACTTTCTGTGCTTTCATCAATGAATAAGTTATGGCTGGGTTCAACAGGCTAGATCATACCGGTCCGGCCCTGTGTGATAACTTACAAAAAGATGCAGAGGATTGCACATGTTTTAAAATTACCTTCTGCGGCCGAGACCCGGGGTGATTGCTGCCTTTCTTGGACCGATCCACCCCGGGATATTGATGGAAGATGAAAAATATAGGATTGTTGAGTTGGATGGAGGAAATTTCAGAAACTTTAGGTTTGGATTTTTCAAGTACAGGAAAACCGAAAGAAATTCTTAAGGTAGGCAGGATGCTTTTTGAGCGGGATTACAGTTGAGAGGTGGAGCGCCCCGCTGCAGAAGAATTAAGAACCTTTTGATAGAGGTCTAGATAAGATTTAATAAATTGTTCGCGTGGAAAAAGTTTCACCCGCCTGGGTCCCAGAATTTTCAAGCGGTCGCGGAGAGCCTCGTTACTGAGCAATTCCAGGATTGTTCTGGTAAACTGGGCCCGATCCCCTGCCGGAAAAGAACAGGCTGCATTGCCTGTCACCTCGGTCAGCGCCCCGCCGTCAGAAACTATGGTCGGCATTCCTGCATTCATCGACTCGAATGCAACCAGCCCGAAACCCTCGTACATCGAGGGCACGACAGTAACTGTTGCGGAACGATAAGTGTCAATTCCCACTGAGACTTGTCCGGGGAAAATGAAAGAATCCTGCCTGAGTGCATCTGAGACCAGTCGCTTGATTTTTCCCAGTTCTTCCGCCTCTTTGCCGATCATCAAGAACCGGACATCCGGCATCTCCTCCAGCACTTTCAAACCTGCTTCCGCCAGCAGTAACTGGCCTTTTATGGGGTGGAATTCCCCTACCGACAACACTGTCGGCCCACAATGGGGCGGGGGCACATAGCAGTCGCTTGCCTCCGGCATAATCGGGAGACAGTTGGGTATGACATCGATATATCTGCTTTGGTTTGAAGAGAGTTTAAATCCTTTTCTGGTAAAAAAGTCCTTCTTGACCCATTCAGACACACATACTATGGCATGCGCCGGCAGGTAAGCCATCCGATATAAAGCCGCTTGGATACGGTGTCTCAGAGAGAAGTCATAAATATAGGTGGGGCCGTGGATCGTGGCTACAACGCAGGGGACACGGCTTCTTCGCGCGGCTAGAAGACCGAACAGATCGGCGCCGAAAAGATTGGTGTGCACCACATCAAACTTACCACCGGCCACAAACCGGACAAACTCGGGGAGTTTTGTCGGGTAGAAACTAAAAGGATGGTATGCCTTGCAGACTCGTTCGAAAGCCTGTCGCAATTCCCCCTTTGGAGGACCGGCTACTTCAACATGGATACCTGATTCCGTCAGACCGCCAGCCAGTGTTAAGACCACCCGCTCACCACCACCCAACTCCGCGGAGGATACTACCAGCAGGATTTTAATACCTCCAGGTATCTCCTGATTTTTCCGCCGGGTCTGCAGTCTTCTTTTAGGCCGCCGTAGTATTCGATTACGGCTGGAAGAATTAAATAATAAAGACGGGCGATGCGCTTTTTTCATCGGTTTCCCATATTAGCACGCGGTGGCGCAAGGCTTACTGCAAGAATATATTAGCCAGTATTAATATAAAAAATAATAGCTGAAAAAACTGGAGAATAAAAAAAGCCGAACTATCGGCTCCTTGGAGGTGGTTCTGCTCTAAGTCAAAACATTGATAGACACTGCTGTTTTTCCAGACAATCAGTATCTGCGTGTTTTTTCTTTATAAAAGGATTGTTAGACATCCTCCGGGCATCCGAAACTTTTTTCAACGGATCGAATGGTTTGCTTTGATTGCTTCGACCTTGATTATCCTCCCTGCTTTGAATAAAACCTCTTTCACAGTTTTAATGAAAATTAGTATTTTGTATATTATATCAAAATCAAACATTGGCTGTCAAATAAATTCTTTTTTTTCTTATAGCTTTTATTTTTTTGGTAATACCGGACTTCTTTTCCTCTGATCGATAAGGGATTGAACAGGCATCCGGAACTGAGAGAAAAAGAGTTGTATGAAATAGCGGAAGATTGCCCTGCAGAGGGTTTCACTCAACCTGCCGATAATACGAAAAACCGACTCATTCCTCGATTTCCATCAGGTCGATACCCAGGGCCTGGGCAGTGGCGGTCATAATCGTCCAGCTGCTGACCGAGGCGCCGGTAACAGCCTCCACGGGCAGCATCTGCGTTTCGATTATCTGCCGGGGTATGGCTATTATAGCCTCGGAATTGAGAGAGGTTGAATCCAGAAAGGTTATCTCGCTAATCCGGCAGTCGTCAAGGCGAACCAAGACCGTGGCGCGTACGGTTATCTCTCCGTGTTCCTCCTCGTAACTGCCCTCGAATACCCCGTCACAGGTGTCCAGCGAAGAATATTCGAGAAGGGTCCTGGGCGGTGATTCAACGGTGTCGGAGGCGATTTTTGGTGTTTTTTCCAATACCGGTGTGGAATCGGTCCCTGCGGCGGAGGACGGCGGCTGTTTGCTTTGACAGGCCGTAAATAACAAAAGGCTAAACAATACAAATCCTGACAAGCGAATCATGATTTTATCCTTCAAGTGAAGTTTTTCTCCGCCGCAAGAGCTGTTTTTCCCTGTCCGGTTTTCCCCGCCGATGAACTTTCTACCGGATAAGGATGCCTGAGACCCGGTGGGGGGTTAATGTACGGACAGCCTGTGCTGAGCGGCGGGGCTTAAGCCTGGAATGGCGAAAGATCGTAAGAATTTTAACGGCAGCCGGTGACCTGTCAAGCTAAATCTTGTTACCGAAGCAGGTGCCGCAGGGCATCCTCCAGCTCCGGATAGCTAAAACAGAAACCGCTCTTAACCAGCCGCACCGGTTCGGCCCTGGTGCTTGAAAGCAGAAGTTCCTGGGCCATCCGGCCGAAAACAGCTTTAAGCAGCACAGCCGGCAGGTGGCAGAAAGCCGGTCTGCGCAGAACCCGGGCCAGGATCCGGGTGAATTCCCGATTTTGCACCGGCCGTGGAGCCACCACATTAACCGGCCCGGATAGTTTGCTGGTATGCAGGCAGTGGGAGATCGCCCGCAGCGTGTCATCGATGGCGATCCAGCCAAGGTACTGATTTCCTCGCCCGAGCTTTCCCCCGAGCCCCGTCTTGAAAACAGGCAGCATGGCTGCCAGCGCTCCTCCGGCTGGGCTTAACACCGTGCCGAAACGCAAGTTTACTACCCTTATCCCGGCGCTTGAGGCAGGCTTGCACGCCGCTTCCCAGGCACTGCAGACCTCGGCCAGAAAACCGTTTCCCTTAGGGGTGTCCTCGTTTACCGGCCGCTCGCCCCGGTCCCCGTAGTAACCCACAGCCGAAGCCGAGATCATCACCCCGGGCGGGGTTTTCAGGCGGGCCAGCGTATCCGAAAGCAGACGCGTACCCTCGATCCGACTGGCGCGTATAAGTCTTTTTTTCTTCTCGCTCCACCGGCCCGAGGCCACCGGTTCGCCGGCCAGGTGGATTACAGCGTCCAGGCCCTCCAGGGATGCCCGGTCGATTAAACCCTCGAGCGGGTTCCAGAACACGGATGGTTCACCAGGCGCAGTCCTTGCCCGCACCAGTTTCTTGACCGAGTGCCCGGCAGCGGTGAGGAAAGGGATCAGCACCCGGCCGATCAAGCCCGAGCCGCCGCTTACTAAAATGTTGAGCTTCTTGCCGCCTGAGTATTCGAGCTGCTCATCGGGGTGCGGGGCAGGGGACTGGTTGGATGTCCAGTCTTGAAAATTGTCTTGTATCATCAGAGTGTTTGCCTGATTGAACGCCGGGCGATGATGCATTTCGCGTTACGGCCAACGGCACGCCCTGTGTCGAGGCAGGTCGGCTGGTTTTTCTAAGATTCTTCAATGATCTCAGGCAGGAAGCTCTCCCAGGGTGTCAGCGTTCCAGGCGATCCATGGCTCTCTGCTCGGACATCAGGCGGCGCAAATCTGCTGCAATCTGAGGTTTTTCCAGAGCCAGGTCGTTTTTCTCGTAAGGGTCCTCGGCCAGGTTGTAGAGCTCGCTTTTTCCCTCATCCAGGGAACCCGACTGATGGATCAGTTTCCAGTCCCCTTTGCGAAGAGCCAGCTGGCTGCCGGTGTTCCAGTAAAAAATCCTTTCGGCGCCGGTTCCTGCTCCGGTCACCAGAGGCCAGATGTCCGTGCCCTCGGCGTTCATTTCAGGCGGGATTTCGGCGCCGGCCAGGCCGGCCAGGCTGGGCAGGATGTCCATGGCGTGGATCGGATCGGAGACTTTACCGGGAGTCAGCTTGCCCGGCCAGTAGATGCATGCCGGCACGCGGATGCCCCCCTCGTAGAGTGAGCCTTTCCAGTCGCGCAAGGGCCTGTTGTCGCCCAGGCGGTCGTTGGGCCCGTGACGTCCCTCGTACTGATCAGGAGTGCCTACCCAGTCCTCCTGTCCTCCGTTGTCGCTCATGAAAATCACCAGGGTATTGGATGAGAGGTTTTCCTTATCGAGGGCGGCAAGTGTGCGGCCTACGGCATCATCCATGTGGGTCATCGAGGCGGCATACAGCCGACGTGATTTATTTTCGATGGTATTCTCGTAGGGCTTGACCCATTTTTCCTCTTCCTGCAGGGGATAATGGGGCACGCTGAACGCCACGTAGAGAAAGAACGGCCGGGAGCGGTCGCTGTTTTTGATCCGGCGCACGGTTTCCTCGGCGATAAGGTCCGTGGCGTGGCCCTGCTCATCGATGAACTGCTCGTCGCGGTGCCAGCTTCTGTCGCCGTTTTTGTAAATATGGGTGTACTGGTCGATCTGTCCGTGAAGGTAGCCATAGGAGCTGGAGAATCCGAAACGGCGCGGACCCAGCTCGGGCGTGAGGCCCAGGTGCCACTTGCCGATCTGCGCGCTGTAGTAGCCGGCATGGCCGAGTAACGAGGCCAGGGTAGGGCTGCCCACAGGCAGGGAAAGCGTGCTGCGCAGGGCGATCGGCCCCAGGATTCCGAACCGGCTCGGCGGGCGCCCCATGAGGAGGGCGGCCCGGGTGGGCGAACAGGTCGGGCAGGCATAAAACTGGTCCAGGACCACTCCGTTACGAGCCATCAGGTCGAGGTTGGGAGTTTCGATCTCCGAGCCCTGGTAGCCCACATCGCGCCATCCGGTGTCATCGGCGATAAGGAGTACGATATTGGGCCGGCCCTCTTCGGGTCTGTCCGCCTGACCGGATTTTTCCGCCGAACAGGCGGACATCAGGGCGCAGGCCAGGCCCGAGCCTGAATACTCCAGAAAGCTGCGGCGGTTGAACAGCTTGTTTTCAGGCGGAAAGCAGGAATTTTTCATCTCGGGTCTCCGATCCTTGAATATCATGGATAATTATGTTATCGCATTCACCCCGGCGGTCCTGCAGGAAAATTGCCTTCAAAGCAAAATAATCAGAGCATGGTGCCCTTGCAAGGCCGATTGCAAAAAATAACCGCGGTCCTGATTTGAAAAAGCTCTTGCCTCTATCTGCCGGATTTGGTATCATTGGAAACCGAATAATCCGCTTACAAATTAAGAAAAATACCATATGTTTTAACTGGTCTATCCCGGCCAAAACAACAAGGAGGTCCAATGCACCGCCGGACCAGTATAACATTGTTCATTCTCGTTGTCAGCCTGGTAACTAACCTCTTCGGCTCCGGGACAGCGGCGAGCGACTTTTTCCCAGGCACTCGCTACGATCCCGCGGTGCCGACCCTGGCCGAGGTGGTCGGTTTCGACTGGGGGGAGAATATCACCACCCACGCCGAATGCGAAAGGTACCTGAAAGCCCTGGCCCAGGCCAGCCCGCGGGCCGAGCTGTTTAGTCACGGCAAGAGCTGGCAGGGACGGACTCTTTACCACCTGGTGATCGGCAGTCAGTCCCGCCTGGCGAACCTGGAGAGCGTGAAAGCCGGGCTTCGCGAGCTGGCGCACCCGCTCACGCTCGATCCTCAAAGGAAAGAGCAGTTGATCCGGAGCCTGCCGGCGGTTACCTGGCTTGCCGGTAACATCCACGGGAACGAGCCTTCGGGAACCGGGGCTGTATTGTTTCTGGCCTACCACCTGCTTGCCGCGCAGGGGGATACGCTGGTAGAGCGGATTTTCAAGGAGACTCTGGTGGTGATCGACCCGATCCAGAACCCGGATGGGCGTGACTTTTTCGTGAATTATTGGCGAAGAACCACAGGTCGCTGGCCGGCCTCGGACCCGATGGCGGCCGAGCGGCGCGCACCCTGGCCCGGCGGTCGCACCAACCACTACCTTTTCGACATGAACCGTGACTGGTTTGTGTTGACCCAGGCGGAGTCCCGGGCCAGGGTAAAAGCCTACCTCGAATGGTATCCGCACATTTTTGTGGACCTTCACGAGATGGGTTCCGATGCCACTTATTACTTCCCGCCGGTGGCTCCGCCGATAAACCCTTACTACTCGGAACAACAGGTCAAATGGAACGCGGAGATCGGCAAAAATAACGCCCGCTGGTTCGACAGATTCGGGTT
>CAZSTM010000230.1:0-6742 GCA_964609635.1 uncultured Gemmatimonadales bacterium | reverse complement strand
GTAATTCAAAAGTTCGATTACGTATTTTTTCCAGACACGCTGAACCAGACCGTAGTGACGACCGATCGGTCGCCCGAACATCGGCGAAACATGCCTCGCCCCTATGCTAAATTGGTGGATTGGTTTAGAAAAATACCTTACACTATTTATGGATTCATGTACCTAGGCACAGAATTTAAGTGATAACCCGACAAAGTGACAGAGTAGTTCAAATCCAGTTGTGCTCGGTTGATTTCGAGTCACACACCTCGCCCGCTAAAGCGGTCGCATCTCTCTCGAAAATAAAGAATACAGAATATAGTGTTCAGGAGTCAAAATAAATTGCATTTGCGATTGGAAAGAGTTTCTGAATTCTTACTCCTGAATTCTGAATTCTTTAAAAAGACACACCCCGTTCGGCCAGAGCAATCCGCTCCAGGGGAAAAGCCCAGATACCTGCCGCCGGGAACTCGGCACCTCGCCAGTGAGTCTTAAGCAGGGCCACCTGCCCGGGGTGAAAAAGAAAAATCCAGGGTGCCTGGTAACTTACAATGCGCTCTACCTCTCTGTAAAGAGCCGCCCGCTGCTCAGGGTCGGTGATCTGGAGCGCGACCAGGCAGAGACTGTCCACCCCGGAATGGGAGAAGCGGGTGTAGTTACCGGCATCTCCCCAGTTCGCGCTGTGGAACAGGGTATAGAGAAAATTATGCGCATCCGGGAAGTCCCCGATCCAGCTACCCCTGAACATCTGGGCTTCCCCGGCCCGGATGGCGGCCAGAAAGGCGGCCCACTCCAGGCATTTCAGCCGCACTTTGACCCCGATCTCGTCCAGACAGGCCTGCACGAACTCGCAGACTCTTCTGTCGACCGGGTCGTTGTTGTAGAGCAGGGTGATTTCCTCGAGCCCCCTGCCTTCGGGAAAACCCGCCTCGGCCAGCAGGGCGCGGGCCCTGTCCGGATCGTAGGGATAGCCGCTCAGCCCATCACCATGGCCCGCCAGAGCCGGGGGCACCGCCCCGACCGAGACCACATCGATTCCCTCGCCCAGGACCTCGCAGATCGCCTGCTTATTGACCGCGTAGTTGAACGCCTGCCGCAGCAGGCGGTTGTCCTTGAAAGGCCGGCGGGTGAGGTTGAATCCCAGGTATCGCACCGAAAGCCCCGGCCAGATGTGCAGCTGTCCGTCAAGACGTTTCCGGGCCAGTGCCACCTGACCCGGGGGCAACTGGTCCAGCAGGTCGAGCTCACCCGCCCGGTATTTCTCGAAAGCCACGCTGATATTAGGTACCACCACAAAGTCCACGCGCTCCACCCCTCCCGTGGGCATGGGAAGCAGCGGGTAATCCCGATTGCGTTCCAGCCGGATACGGTTGTCATGCTGCCATTCGACAAAGCGAAACGGGCCGGTACCCACCGGATGCTCGCCGAAGTTCGCCCTTTTCGGCCTTTCCACTTCCTCGCGGGGGACAATGCTGGCCCCCACCATTGTCAATTGCACCAGAAACGGAGCAAAGGGCCTCTCCAGGTGCAGAGTCACCAGACTGTCGCCCCGGGTTTCGATTCCCTCCACGGTTTCGGCCCGACCCGCCCTGAAATCCGAAGCTCCGCGCACTGGAAGCAGGATCCAGGGCCGCTTGCCGGCCGAGGCCGGATCGAGCAGCCGCTCGAAAGAATACCGCACGTCCCCGGCCGTAACCGGACGCCCGTTGTGGAAACGCACACTTTTTCGCAAAACAAAACTGAAAGTCATCCCGCTGTCGGCAATCTCCCAGGTCTCAGCCAGCGCACCGACCACCGAGCCGGTTTGTGCATCCAGGCGCACCAGGGGATCGAAAAGGTTGCGGACCACGGCTTGAGAGACCAGATCGACACTGTGGATGGGATCGAGAGAAGGCGGATCGCCCGGGATGCGCAGGCGGAAAACAATCGGTGAATCGCCGGCCGGCGCGCCCCGGCTCGGCGGGCTGTCCGAGCAGCAGAGGAAAACCACGCCGGCTGCCGCGAGCGCCGATATCAACTGATAACTAACTTTGCTCATAGCAGATTTTTTAAGAGAGGGTTGAAAAAACACGCTGCTAACGGGTGGAATACAGGGCAAGCTATGCAGGCGGATCTCCGGGTCGGGTGAGCTGACAGGCGCGGCTACTCGGGAAGGCGCCAGCGAGTATCATCTTCTTTATCGAAATAACCCTGTTCCACAATCTCGGAGCCCGCGGCCAGCACGTAGTCCGTGGTATCGCCGCGGGTGAAGTTGGGGTGTCCCAGTAAGTTAATCCCTATCACATCCTCGGCTTTAGCGGCGGTATAGACCAGCACGTACTGGCGATTGTTGTAGGGATTGGGAACGATAAAGACCAGCCTCCAGGGCCGGCCTTCGAATGTTCCGGAATCCCAGGAAAGGGTGGAACCGTAAAAAGAGAACGGAAAATACTCCCGCATCTGATCCGCAATTCTGTTTTCATCCACCGGCCCGTAAAGGATCAGCGAGTATTCCTTTAAGATCTCATCGGTTACTTCCGTATCCGGATAGACCGGTATCTTGACCGAAAGCTTCCGGCCGAGCAGGCCGGCAACTTTGTGGGCGTAATCCCGTAAGATTTCCCTGCTCCGGGAGCCGGTACTGTAAACGATCGCCAGCTGCGAGGATTTTTTCAAGAAGATATCGTCGATCGGCCCGTCCAGAGTAACATCCATGGCCCGATGGTAAAACTGAATGATTACCACACAGAAGAGGACGGTCAGCAGACCGTAGCGTACCGACATGTTGCCCCCGAAAATTCCCCTTCTGGCCGGAGCGGGATTATTCTCACATCGGTCGGTGCGCCGCATAATCGGTTACTCTTTTAAAAACAAGGGTGTTACCCCTGGCCGGCAAGGTGTCAAACCATACCCATGGAGAGAAGTTTCTCCTGCATCCTTCGCAGGTACTCATTGACGATTTCCACATCCGGCGCTCCCAGAATGCCCAGCACCGCTTTTCCGGTCTGCTGGGCCACAACCCTGCCGTAGTAGGAATCATCGGCGGAAAACCACCGGATACCCTCATCCTGGTGTTCCTGAAGGTTTTCTCCGTAATTCTGCATGAAATCCCGGTAGCATTCGAAACTATGGGTCGCGGAATCCAGATCATCATGGAGGATGAAAAACAGCTTGAACTCGGTCCCGGCCAGCAGGTATTCGGCGGTAAAGCCGTTTTTCAGCTCGTTCTGTCCCAGCATGTCGCGGGCCAGATAGCGTTCGCTGTTGGCCAGCAGACCCTCCTGCGGGAAGACCGCGAGTTCTTCGGGCACCGCAGGCTCTCCGCCGATTCGTGATAGAATCACCTCGGCCAGAGACTTAAGCTGCCGGCCCACCTCGTCGCCTTCCTGAAAGGAGGTAAGCTTGATATAGTACGGTCCCTGATAAAAATGCAGGGCATTGGAGGTCAGGTAACCCTGGGCGCCGATATCGACGTAGGCGGCGTCATAGGAACGCTCGGCGGCATAGATTCCGAAGCCGCACAAGTCATTGGCCATCAAGTAGATATCGACCACCGCCTGCTGAGAGGCCTTTTCGTTTTCGTAGTCTGCGGTGACCACTCCGCGGAAGCCGAAGACCAGGTATCCTTCGGCACCGCCGTTGATATACTCCCAGAGATTATCCGGTTGGAAAAAACGTTCTTCCCCGGAGAGCTTCCATTCGGCAACTTCCCCTTCCCGGGGTAGTAAAGCTACCAGGTCCGAACTCTCAACCGCCCGGGCAGCGACCTGATCGGTCATCTCCTGCTCCAGCTGGGGAGTTTTTTCCCGCGCCCTGTTGCAGGAGGAAAGCGACAGGAAGATCGATAAGGTTAGCAACAACGCTCCGGGAGGATAAAATTTGCGAAAGTTTAAGTTCATCAAACAAATACTCCTGCTTGGGGGTAATTTTGAAAATGAAACGTTTAAGTAATACTCCTGTTCTATTCGCCGCCCTAATCTTTCCACGCGCGGTGATCCCGTACGTAGTCGTCAAACTCCTGCCGGCTGCGCAAGTTGTGATTGAAGAAATATAACACCAGGTTTTCCCCTTGGGAAATCCAGATTTGTTCGTAAACCCAGATCTGGTTGAGCCTGCTGCCGTAGATTTCACTGGGAGGGCCGAGCATGATATAAACCTCCCCCATGTCGGTCTCCCAGCCCTCGGCCTGCTCGCTGGTAAAATTGCGGTTGGCGTACTCGATGCGCTCGAAGTACTGGACTTTCAACTCGTTTATGGCGGTGGCCGGAACGGGGTCCATTTTTTCCCAAAAGGCCTTGATGGCAGCCGGCCGTTCTTTTTCGGGGACCGAGACAAGCTTCTTCATCTCGTTCCTGGAAGCCAAGTACTTAAGAAAGCGTACTTCCTCCTCATAATTGTTTTCGAGCCATTGTGCGGACTTGATGATCTTGAGCTTGAACGAATTGGCCCGGGCTAACGCAGTATTGTTGTTATCTTTAAGAACGACCTCGATTTCGTAGGTTCCCAGTTCCATGGTCTTGGTGGGAATTTCAAGCACCCTGCGCTGGCTGAGGACCCCATCCGTCAACGGCTCGGTCACCCTGGGGAAAACCCTCAGCGTCTTAAGTACCTCGGCGCTTACTGTCCAGCCCTGGGGAATCGCAGTCGAATCGGTGTAAATATCCACCAGCAGGAATATAGGCTTGCCGGAGGGATATTTCAAGCCTGCCGGACGAAGAGATTTCTCATAAACGGGCACGTATTTATCCGGATCCTCCTCGGGATGGCAAAACATCGGCGTGCTCAGCTTGGGCAGTTCGTTATTAAAATCCGGCACCTTGATCGACACCCGGCCGTTGCCGTAAGTATTTGCATTATAATCTTTTATCTCAACAAAACCCTCATATTTACCGGGCAGCATATTGAATTGGTCCTGCAACGGATCATCCTGTTGGGCCAGGGAGGTTTCATCGTAGCTGGTCACCCGCACCGACTTATCCCAATCTCTCTGCACCAGAAACTTGGACTCGATACCTCGCAGGCTGAGGAAGATCTCGTACCTCGCCTCGAAATACCTGTCGCCGCGGAGAAAAAGCAGTTGCCGGTTATCCACGGAAATGCTGACCATGCAAGCGGTGCTGTCGTCCGGTCCCTTGAAAAAGTTCATGCGGATACCGAAAGGAATTTCATTCTTGAAAGGAGATATTTCCTCGGCAAAGGTTCCGGACACAGGCAAGAGGCATAAAATCAGAAGCGGCAGCACGGTGGTGCTGAGTATAGATTTTCTAGCTGCTGAAGGTGCAATGATCATTGTAATCTCCGTCTTCAGGGCTATCGAGCGTGCGAGTCGCAGCCGACGGAGCCCGGTGGTGAATCAGCAAAAGGCGCGTTTATCATCTCCTGACAAAGAAACGGGTATTGCGCTGGAACATCCTGCCGTCGTTGTTAAGGTCTTCCACCCGAATGGTAAGCTCGTAAAGGCCGTCGGGATTGGCGGAAATATCGATGGCCACATCCTCGAGCACCAGGTCTTTGGCCAGGGGAGCCTTGTTTTTTTCCACGGTGAGCACCACCTGCTCCCGGGCTTTGCCTTGGCCGAACAGCCACCTGAAAGAGTCGAAGACCTTGCCGAATACATTGCGGTCTTTTTTAAGACTGGTCAGTGTATAGGTCGCCCGGTAACTTACGTTACCGTCCTCACCGGGTCTCAGATTGTAGAGCTCCTGGTAGGCGAACATTTTCTCGGTAGGATGAAAAATCCGGGAGGGATTCGGGTGCACCTGGAGATTGTAGCGATTGAATTTCCCGGAATCGGCCACCGCGGTGAAGATTTTGTCGGCCGCGATAATTTCGCTGGATTGCAGCGAATCTCCGGCATAGGAGGCGACATTCAACTCTCCGTTGTAGAGGCCTACCGCCTTGCCGTTTTGAATTTTGACAAAGTAGTAATAGTTGCCCGGTTCGAGACTGACTCTGCCCAATCCAACCACCAGCCGATCCACCAGTTCGTGGGGGTTGATCAGGCTTTCGAAGCTTTCGACCTTTTCGAATTGCCCCACCTGGCGCCAGCGACTGTCATAGACCCTCAACTGGTAGGCGATATCGTAGTTGAAATGCTGTGAGGACTGAATGTAGCTGATGCGGTTGCCCGGAACGCCCGCATAAAACTCCAGCACGCTTTTACCGTCCCCCGAACCACGGAAATCCACCAGGTCGTAAAAGGACTTCAGGCTCTCTCGGTATCCCGACCGGGCGCTTTCACTGTTGAGCGCCTGGTAGATATCCAGGTAGTTCTCCTGGTACTCTTCCATGCGGGTAAACGAGTCGCCGGGGCGGTTGGCGAGACGGAAGTAGAGGCCGTTGCTGATCTCGGTGCGCGAGCTGTAGAGCTGACGGATTGCTTCAGCCTGCACCGCCTCCTGACTGTTGACGGGGAGGATATTTCCATCCGAATCGGTATCAAAATTCCGTCCGCCCCTGACCGCGGCATCCAGACTATGAACCAACTGGTATTCACTGCCGCCGTGCAGAGCTACAAAATGCAGGACCAGGTCATCCGGAGCGCGGTAATAGATCCAGGTTTCATTAGGTTCGACCTCGCCGTCCAGGTAGCTAAGGGTCTTGTCCGGGGGGCCGTGCCGGATATAGACAATCCCGCGATCGTCATAGGGTACATTCACATCGGGAAAGTAGGCTGCATCCGGGCTTAAAGAAGGATTTCGAGAGGAAAAAGGCACGCGGAACAGCGAATCGGCCACCGACAAGCGGTGGTAGTGGTGCGCCAGACGTACTCCCGGTTCCATCC
>CAZSTM010000229.1:0-6743 GCA_964609635.1 uncultured Gemmatimonadales bacterium | reverse complement strand
TTCGAAGCACTTGCAGACTCATTGGCGGATAAATGTCAAAAGTATATTGAGTTGCCGGAAAAAATGCAAAAAGCGCTTTTCCGTATGATTGGAGAAGCTTTAAGAAATCAAAGCCGGTACGGATTTGACGCGGTGGAAATTCATGGCTTTATATCTAACATAGCAGGAAATTTAGCATCTGAGACAGGATTAGGAGCAATTAATACAAAATGCTTATCACTGACCGATAAGAACATGTGGCCCGACACTCTTACAGACCTCTTCAAGCGAGCAGGTGTGAACCGGCTTTGGGATGAGATTGGTAAACAGTCGGCAATAAAAATACACTGTGAAATCGAAATTGAACAGCAAGTTATAAGAGAGGCAAAAAGTAAACTCTCTCGTCTTATGAATGAGCGAAATCAAATAGCTCATCCAGCGGGCTCTGTAACCTTTCCAGATCCTGACAGTATAATCGAGCATATTAGATTTCTAAAAGTATTGGGTGAAGTTCTAGTTAATATCTGTCGTGTCCAAGTAACCGTATTCTTATCGGAAAGTTGATATTTTTTTTTTAACACAAAGGTGATATGCTCTCCGAAAACTATTCCATAGCATTTGAGAGAAAGTCAGTGCTCTACTGGTGAATTGGTGATAATACACAAAATAATACCTGATAACCCTGACCTGCCCCCCGAAAACAAGCCCAAGATTTCAAGCTGCAATCATCTTAATCTGTCCTAATATTTCCTCCGGCATCTCCGCCAAAAAATTTCTAGAATGGTCTCGTCGGGCCCGCTGTTTTTAAAGCCCCCGAATTTAGGGGACCGGTTGAGAAAACCGTTTTTTTCCGGCAAGCAGTGGTCTGCTCACTCTTCAAGATGCCTCAATTCTCTCCCAATTAGTGGTGCCGATATCAGGCTAACATTGAATATTTCCCCGATTAATGGTACTATTACCGAGTGCATGCCGGTTCGCCCAATCTTCCGGATGATTAAAAATTTTGGTGAGGGAACTATTGACCGAACAGAATTGAAGTCGCCTGGACTTTATCACTTAAAAAAGCAGGGGCCATGACTGAATCGAATAGGAAGGCAATCTCAAGGCGTAATTTTCTGGTGAAAAGCTCGATCGGTGCAGTGGCGGCCACGGGCTTTCCTTTTGTAAGGACTTCGCGGGCCCAGCAGGTCAAACCCATCAGGATAGGAGTCTGCGGCTGTGGCGGCCGGGGCAGCGGGGCGGCGGCGAATGCTCTCTCGGCGGCTCCCGGAGTGCAGCTGATCGCCATGGCCGACCCTTTCTCAGGGCAGATCGAAAAAAGCCTTAAAGCATTGAAAAGCGACGAGGACCTGCAGAAAAAGGGTCTGGTGGGAAATATCGAGGTGGCGGAAGATCATATCTTTACCGGTATGGACTGCTACCGGAAGATCCTGGAGACTGATATCGACTATGTGATCCTCGCCGAGCCTCCCGGTTTCAGGCCCCAGCACTTCGAGGCGGCTGTGGAGGCGGGCAAACATATCTTTGCCGAAAAGCCGCTGGGCACCGACCCGGTGGGGGTGAGAAAAATAAGAACAGCGGCGGAGAAAGCAAAAGAGCGCGGCCTCTCAGTGGTTGTCGGCCTTAATTACAGGCACGACCTGGGCGCCCAGGAGACTGTAAAAAGGATTCACGACGGCCAGGCCGGGAAAGTTCTCGCAGGCAGGATATACCGTCTCGGCCAGGGTCTCTGGCACAGGGGCTCTTCACCCGGCTGGTCACAGATGGAATATCAATGTCGCAACTGGTACTACTTCTGCTGGCTCTCCGGCGACCAGATCGTGGAGATGGTCATTCACCATATCGACCTGATGAACTGGGCAATGGGCGGCCCTCCTGTTCGTGCCCTGGGAAGCGGCGGACGTCAGCAGCGCACCCAGGAAAAGTACGGAAACATCTGGGACCACATGACCATCGACTATGAATACCCCGGTGGCGTCCACGTATCCTGCATGCTGAGGCAGTGGAACAACTGCGATACCCAAACGGGCAATGTAGTTGTCGGCAGCCAGGGTGAGAGCGATTCCTTGCAAGTGATCAGAGGGCAGAACCGTTGGAGATACCCGGGAGAAAGAACCAACCATTCTGTTTTAGAACACACTAAACTGATCGAGAGCATAAGGAAAGGAAAGCCGATAAACAATGTGCTGGATTTCGGCGCCGACAGCACCCTGACTGCAATAATGGGCCGGGAAAGCGCCTATACCGGTATGGAAGTAACCTGGGAAGAAATGCTCTCCTCAGAGCTCGATCTTTTCCCGGAATCCACCGAGTTCGGCCCCGCTCCCCAGAGGCCGGTGCCGATACCGGGTCAGCCGAGACCGCAGTAGCTCCAATCTTCTTATTCCGCAAAGGAGCCCGGATACCAAAGGGAACAGTTGATCTATTCTTTGCGGCAAGTTGCAATCATGCAATTAAGGGGGGAGTGAAATGTCTTTCGTCTTACGCTTGCACAGATTTCTCCTGCTGTCGTTAATCCTGCCCTGCCTGCTCTACGGGATGGGCCGGGACTTCTACGACTGCCGTCATTACAGCCCCACCTTCGGGCAGTGGCGCGACTACCGGATAATCCTCCCACTCGATTACGAAACCAGTGGAAAGTACTACCCGGTGATCTATTACTTCCACGGGCACAGCGGGAGATACAAGGGGGAACAGTACGGTAACGGCCAGGTATTCCTGCCTGAGATGGTCGATTTCGTGCGTAAGCACGATGTTATAGTGGTCAAATGGGACGGCTATGTCGAACAGGACTACTCCGGTTTTTACGGAGGCACTCCCTACGATATCCAGAACAAAGGCTTCGGCATGGATTTCGGCCTTTACTTCCTCGACCTGGTGACCCACGTGGACAGCACCTACCGCACCCTGGACGACCGACAGCACCGGGCCACCTCAGGTCTCAGCATGGGCGGGTTCATGTCCCTTTATGTCAGCGGAAGGTTTCCCGACCTGGTAGGCAGCGCTTCGGCTTTCGACCCGGCCCATGAGAACCATGCCGGCCCCGAAGGCATGAAAGTCTTGCGTAAGCACTCCAATCACGTGCTGAACCACGGCCACTCCAAAATCCGCCTGGTCAAATCCTCGGGAGACTACCTGGGGCAGCACCACGACCTGCTCAGGGACGTTTATGCCCGCACCCCGGAGGTGGATTTCGAGTTCCGCCAGGACGAGTACCACCGCCATTGGGTCACCTCCATCGAGGAGACTTTCGAATTTCACATGAAGGCTTTCGAAGATTCGGGGCTTAATGCACACCCGAAATCGTGGAGTTATGACAATGCCTACCCGGAGTTTGCCGTCTGGGGTTACCAATTCCAGGTCAAGAACAAAAAGGCCGGGTTCGTCTGCCTGCGCAAGGTGACCCGGGACCATTTCCGTATCTTCACCAGGCAGTACTGCCCGGACGGGCCCTCGGTCCGGAACCAGGTGATAAATATCACCACACCTGCCTACTATGGAAGCAGCAGGGCATACCGGATCATGGATTACGCCCATGCCGATGGAGAGGTAAGTTATTATACGGTCAAATCCACCCCGGAAGGCCGGCTCAAATTCACCCTGGACGGGCTGGGTCACGAGGTGGCGATCCTGACCGGCAAGGAAGAACGAGCGCCGGTGCTGCTGCCGGTTTCCCGGAAGGACAGGCCGGTGGTTGAAACCGACACAGAGGTACACCTTCCGATAAAGCTGCTCAACACCAGCGATGTAACCTCAAGAAACGTTCGTGTCAACCTGACCAGCGAGTATCCCACGGTAGATATCACCGGCGGGGAAATAACCGTCGACTCCATCGGTCCCGGGCAGGTGGTGGACCTCACCGGGCGGATCACCCAACGATTTACATCATCGGACGGAGCATTACACCACTGCCGGCTCAATCTCGGGGTGAACTCCAGCGGTTATTACTCGAGTGCTTCAAACAGAATAGATGTATGGGTTCTTCCTACCCCGCTGACCGAGCCCGCCGAAGTTATCATCCTCGACGGCAAGACCCACGTTTTTAAAATTTTTCGCCAGGCCGGCAACCAGGGTGGAGGATACATGGTGGATCGCGAGGTGACCGAGGGCGAGGGGGACGGGGACGGGATTGCGGAACCGGGCGAAGAAGTTACCATCTGGGTCAGGACAACTCAGGGGCTGGACCCGTTCGACAAGCACTCCTGGCACCGCACAAAAGTTTTCACCAGGGACCCCTATGTTACCGAGAGCCGGGATTTTGCCGAACTGAAGGGGCTCGAGTGGACCAGTGTACGTGACCACACCAGCGCGATCAGCATATCTTCCGACTGCCCCAAAGGGCGTAAAATCAAGCTGGGCCTCGGCAACGAATCCTACAGCTTCCACTGGACCCCCGACGCACGCTACGGGGAGCAGCTGTTGCGCCAGGCAATCCAGCTCCACCGGGCCCACGTGCACGGTTACACCCTGATAGTGGGAGAATAAACCGGCAGGCAAAACCGGAAATGACCGCGTCTGCTTTCGGCACCACTCAATTTCGACCGGCGGCTGCAAGGCTTAAATAATACAGCGCCCGGGCCAGACTCCTTCCGCTGTTGGCAAAATCCTTGAACTGGTTGCCGGGGGTACCGCTCCAGTGTTCCAGGTACAGCTTTTCCTGCTCGAGCAGCTCCGGTTTTTTCAGCCGGTCGGCCAGGAAGCCCACGGCAAGCGCCATGTTGGTCGGGTAGTAATCAGGGCGGTTGGCTCTCATCCAATCCACGGCCTGGCGCACAAACTCCACGATCCGCTCATCCGGGGAGGTCTCGTAAAGGTTAATGAAGGCCTCCAGCAGAAAACCCACCATAAAAAGGCCCTGGGTGAATTTCTTCTCGTTCTTTTCGAAGTGTTCCCACCATCTCTCAAAGGTCTGCCGGGCGGTTTCCAGGTATTTGCCGTCCCCGGTGTGCTTGTAACCCTCCATTAAGGTCAGCACCTGGTGCGCGGCTCCCCGGGGCTGTTTGAAATCCTCGTAGGCGCCGAATGCATTAGCGTACTCGAGCGCTTTAAGCGCCACCTCCAAAGCCCTTTCATCACCGGTCAGGTAGTAGCGCTCGAACATGCCCTGGGTCTTGTGATGATTGCAGGAGTTGGACACGTAGACCTCTCCGTTGTCAATCCTTACATGCTCCCGTGGCGGACAGTAGCGGTTGGCGCCGTTAAACCGGTTTCCCGGCTCGAAGTGGGTAACGTGCACATCCATCTGGTGGTAGGCCCGGGAGAGCGAATAGTCCAGCCAGCGATAATCTCCCGTACGCAGGAACTCGGTGAAGCTCATGTGCGGCAGGTCGTAGTAATGTCCGTTCCAGGAGATGTTGTAAGGCTCATTCACCCCCGGCTTCCAGATGTGGTGCATGCCGTCTCCCCATTCAAGCAGGCCGTAGCCTTCCACGGTTACGCCGTTCTTTTCCCTGTTATCTACCATCTCGAGCATGGTGACCAGGCCTTTGTCGATTTCTTTTTCGAGCCGGGTCACCAGTTCTCTGTGTTCTTGGGGATAAAGCCCGGCGTTGCGCTCCACCAGCTTAGCGATTGCCCCGGATTCCCTGCAGTAATAGGCGGGAGAGGCCACTGCCAGAAGAGGCTGCTGGCAGCTTGCTACGCTCGATTGCATCAGCACCGGGTCATCCCGGTCCAGGAAGGCGAATCTCAGGTAGTGCGTGCGGGCAACCCCGGGGTAGATATCCACTGTCTTACCGTCCCGCAAGGGGACCATACCCACCCGGATAAGCTTTCCACCTTCACTTAGCTCCAGGCTGGAAGGGTGCATCTTCCAGAAGTCACGAAGGCCCACCGCCACAGCGCCCTGTGGCGAGCTCACGCCGATCCAGCCGAGACGGTCCGATTTCTCGGCCTTGGCATTGCCGGGCTTGCCATGCGAGGCCGCACCGCCGAATGAATACTCGGTCGATGACGGCGCCAGCACCCAGGCCTCGGGTTCATCCTCCGACAGAGTACCCTGCAGATCGCCTCCCATCCGCCCGATGCGGAAAGAACGATTACCGCTTCCTGCCAGGGGGATTTCAAGATGAAGGGCCTCGAGCTCTACCTTTTGCTCGATATCGCTCTGACGGTATTCGAAGGTGTAAGCCACCCGCACCACCGGAGAACCGTTGTAGAAATATAAACGGCAGATATAGTCGAAAAGCTTTCCACCGCTTTTGTCTAAAAGGCCTCCCCTGGCTCTCAGCACCACCCTCATCGGGCCGCTGGACTCGACCTCTACGGTGGATTTATCATCATTGGCCGAATGGTACTCTACACCGCCCACCACCGCCGAGAGGCCTCGATCGTGCGGAACGATCAATGCAGCCTCCCGCCCTCCGGTATAGTCGAGCCGGTTCAGCAAATTAAACCGTTTCTTTCTCACCTGGGCCCTGATCTTGCCGGTCGAGACTGTGATGGCCTGAGAATTTTCTTCGACCGACAGGCGGGAATCCGTTTCAATGCCGGAACCTTTACCCAGGCTGAATACTTTTTTGCCGCCGGCATCCAATGAGGTCAAGAAGTCAAGATGAACCCACCTCAAGCTTCCATCCGGCCAGCGGTTAACCGGCCTGATTTCGGACATGACCGAATTACCACCGGATTCAAGCACAAGCTCACCGACATCTTCGGTAAATCCCGGCGGCAGGGGCACTCCACAAGTGACCGGTTCATCGATCCTCTGAATCCCGCTTCTTTCCTGTACCGTGAGCTCCACCGCAAAAAGCGGGAAGGCAGCC
>CAZSTM010000228.1:0-6759 GCA_964609635.1 uncultured Gemmatimonadales bacterium | reverse complement strand
TTAATCCCCTCTTGAGAGGGGTGCCCCTCCCCCTTAATAAAGGGGGTGCCTGCTTAAGCAGGCGGGGGATGTTACAAGCGGGCGGGGTGTGTAACCCAAAAACCCTCAGCTTAGCTAATGGTCCCGGCTTTGCTTTGAGGGTCACCGATAGATTGGTGAACAAGGTTATCGAGAACATATTGAATCAAAATAAGTTACCTAAGAAATAGACCCTTTCAGGATTGGTGTCGACTACAATGTATCCGGTGCTTTTCGGTAAGGAACCGGAGGTAAAAATATAAAAAAGCCGGACCCTGGAATTCAATTTCAGAACCTGGGGATCCGGCTTTTATCAGGCTGTCAGGCTTTTCGTGATCAGCTTGCGATGCAACTCCCGATTAATTATTTCAGCAGAATCATCTTGCGAGTCTGCACAAATTCTCCGGCCTGAATTCGATAGAAATAAACTCCTGAGGGTACCATCCTGCCGTTCTCATCCCTGCCGTCCCAATTTATCACATAGGAACCGGGCCCTTTCTGCCCATTTACCAGGGTTTTAACTAATTGGCCCCTGGTATTGTAAAGCGACAGAGTGGTATAAACATTCTCTCCCTCGGGGATATCATACCTGATCGAGGTCGAGGGATTGAATGGATTGGGATGGTTCTGGAGAAGCTGGAATTTATCAGGGAGGCTTGCCGCGCTTAATGATGCTCCTCCTTTACCTTTCCCGGGCTTGGACTGTGATTCAAAATAGACAATCAGGTTGTCGATCAGCGAAAGAATGCCGGACACATCCAGGGTAATCCATCTTTCAATTCTGGATTTCACATTGTTCAGTCGGGCTATTGCCGCTACAGGATTGAGGTCATTGATTACTCTCAAAAGATCCTCTATCTGATTCAGCAGCACTTCTTGGTGGGCAGGGTTGTCAAAGTCGGAAGGGGCCATTTTCGCGATTAGTTCCGCAATCTCCTCCAGGACACTTGGGGGAGTAAACGCTTTTGCCTCGCTGGTTACCTTAATTCGATCCACGTATGCATATGGAGGATCACCTATCTGTAGAGCAGCGTCATGATCGGCGGCGTTGCCGACGGTCAGCTGGACTCCGGTCAGAGTAGTCGATCCCCAGCGGGGCATTTCCAGAGAACCGACCTCCTGGAAGTTAACATAAATCTTATGAGTGCTCCCCTCCCGTACCCAGGCCAGATGTGTCCATTCATCATACTCGATGTTCACTGGAATTTCGGTCCCGTAATCTTCACACACGTACTCGCCGGTTATTTGAGTGCCGCCCTGAAGCCAAAAACTTAAAACTTGGGTTTCGTCCGGAAGATCATGTATACTCAGCCAGCTTCGCTCACGCGCCCAGTCCGGATTTATCCAGTGGCCATTGAACACTACTGAAAATATGTTTCCTCCGTCTTTGAAAAACTTGAACCATCCTTCAATGGTCGCCTCAGGGCCCATAGTTAAGTTTCGCACGGCGGTCATCTGTCCTGCAGCAGCCGCCCAGCTTTTGTTTCCGGACAACAAACCGTCATCGACCCAATAGCCCATAAAGGGTCCGGAAAATTGTTCATTTGTGAGCCAACCGGTTTCGACCGTTCCGCGATAACCTTCTTCACTCGTGATAAGGTGTCCTTCACCCTCCTCCAGATTCAATGTAAAATCCGTCTTTTCCACAGGAGGAATTAAAGCCGGAACGGGTTCCGGGACAGGTGTGAGAACAACGTTGTCGAATCTTACTCCTATCGGTCCCCTGGTCGAAACCACTACCCAGCCGGCATTGATCGGCTCGCTGGAAGTTTCATCTATTGCCTGGTAAATCACCTGTCCGTCGGCCCAGACAGTAATCACATCACCATTGCGACTCATCTTCATCTGCCGCAAGTCGTGAATGTCCAGACCCATACCCTGAGAGCCAAACCAGTAACCGGGATCGAATCTATACAACCATGATTGACTACCGTTCCTGATTTTTACTATGCCATTTAAATTTCCATAAGCTCGGCGAGTTGTGGCCAGTAAGCCATTATATTCATCCTGTATGATGCCGAAAGCAAAATTCCTCCCAAAAACCTCCCAGCTAAGCTCATCCGGACTTAACATTGCATAAGCATTCTCATTAAAGCCCAAGTCCAGAGTCAAAGTGAAATCACCACAAATCTCTCCTGCATCCATCTTGGCATAATAATTAAACAAGTTACCGGAGCCACCGAGCGGGGATGGTTGCTGCATAACCCCTTCAGCCACCTCCCAGCCGTTCGGATCGTCGGTTGTCCAGCCGTCAAAAGCACCGTCCCCGAAATCATCGGAGACGTTAGCCGTTTCTGTAGGCAGCGGTATACGCGCGTTTGCACCTACAGGCACATACACAACAGGCCGGTTCGGGTCGTTACACTCAATAATTAAGGTATCGACTTGAAACCCGGGCTCAGTGGGCATAAAAGCGACCCAAACAGACATTGTATCACCATGGGGTTCCGGAGTCAGAGTATGCGGCAGGCTGTATTGATTTAAATAGTATTGAAATGACGGGTTGTCACCTGTTATCGAATTTATTACCAGGTCAGCATCTCCAGTGTTCTCAATAACCAGAGGTATCGTTTCAGTTTCACCTACAGTCACATCCCCAAAATACAGATCGTCCTGCCAGAGTGAAATTTCAGGCTGGGGAAGATAGTACTTTAGAATACCGGTATACCATCCCCCATGGGCATAAAAATTAGCCAGGTACGAGTCAAAGCCGTCC
Organism: uncultured Gemmatimonadales bacterium; assembly: GCA_964609635.1. Classification (GTDB taxonomy): domain Bacteria; phylum Gemmatimonadota; class Glassbacteria; order GWA2-58-10; family GWA2-58-10; genus JAFGTO01. The sequence goes on along the minus strand of CAZSTM010000228.1, from coordinate 4,025 downwards.
TGGTAGCAGAAAGCCAGTGCGTAATTGCGTCTATACCAGTCTCCGTTGGGATATCCCATGTTCATGTTCGTCGGATCATCCGGGTCTTCCATCTGTGCGGTCGGGCTGATTCCCATTCTGGCATAAATAGTGAAATCCCCGTCGAGCCAGCAATCTTCCCAGATGCTTGCAATTCGCATATATGCTGCTGCATCTCGGGCATTCGGAATATTACCCTTGTATACATAGTAAACCCCGTCCGTGATTCTCCAGTTGTCCGCGCTGTCCGGAGTCCAGCCGTCCGCATTGCCGTCGTCAAAGTTATCACTCCAATTTACAGGCAACCGGTCCGGCTCTTCCGGCGGTACATAAGCCGGCTCCGCACCGGTCAGGAACTCGGCAGGTTCCAGAACATCGCTGGTCAGGCGGATCTGGTCCACCAGTAAATAAGCGGCATTGGAACGGTAGCTGATATAGTCATGGTCCGTATTCTGAGCGATGCTCAAAGTTCCTGCAAAAAGATTTGCCGCGCCGTACCTGTAATCCTGGCAGGAACCGGCCTCCACCCCGTCAAGGTACAATGTGTGGGTAGCACCGTCACGCACGATAGCTACGTGATGCCATTCATCTAACGAAAAATCAGCCCCATAGATAGTATTGGGAGGATCGGCTGGATCATTCGGAGGATTCCTCCAGGTCGACAAAAACTCGTAACCCAACCAGGCATGATTCTCATCGATCCAAACATTCAAACCACCACGCTCACGTTCCCAGTCGGCCTCCTCGGGCTGTTCGGGTTGTACCATCCTGTGCAACGCCGGATCCATCCATGAAGGTGGATTGTTCCCCTGAATTTGCATATACAACAAAGCCACGCGTTCACCTGTGGGCAGATTGTTAGTGGATGGAATTTTGAAAAAACATTCCAGAGTGAATTGACTGCTGTAGGTAACCCGGTGAATCCGGGCCGACCCTATCCAGGAAGCCCAGCTCTTGTTACCCGGCTGTACTCCATCGTCAACCCATTCCCCGCTCTTGTAACCCCAACCCAGCTCCACCTCTCCCCAGTGCTGCCCTTCCGCGCTGTGAATCAGGTTTCCTTCACCTTCATTGAAATAGAAGGTACAGTCGGTCTGATCCACCGGACCGGCCCAGGCAGGTGGAGGCAGAGCCATTTTCGAAACACTGATTTCATCTAACGCAGGACCGCCGTTATGGGGGCGCGAGGTGATCGCTATTTTTCCAATTGAAAACTTTTGTGTCGATGTCGTGTCAATCCCTTGAAAAACGATCTTACCCTGCCGCTTGACAGTAATTACATCTCCATAACGAGAGACCTCAATATCCACAAGGTCCTGAATATTGTGTCCCATACCCTGACCGACTACCGGTATGTACAATAAGCTCTCTTGAACCTGTTCCTGAGCGTAACTGGTCCAAGGAAAAGACAGGCTTACCAAAAAAATAAAGCACTTACCCAAGACAGACTTAACCGCATTAGACATGGTTTCCTCCGTTCAGTTAAGTGATAAATGCTAAAATAAACCCTATAAATCTCGATATTTGAAAAAATTTTATTAGTCTTTGCGTTTGTTGTCAAGAAAATAATTTTTTTCTTGTTTTTTTTCTTCCATAAGTGAAATGAAAGCTTATTTCCAGCAGCATTGTTTGATAAAAATATAAAGGAGACTCAAAACCAAAGAACTCATACACTTTTGAATTAAAATGATATTTGCAAAAAAGAATCTATGAGGTTTAATCTTGGGGTGGGAGTCTTACTTATATTTTGCAGTTCTTCTTCAAGAGCTGTCTCCACGTACATTTAAAACAGACAGGGGCACGGTATGCAGTACCCCTGTCTGTATACAAAATTACTATTATTAATCTAGATCTGTCGTTATTAATCCTCCAGTAAGAGGATCTTTGCTCGGTGCCAGGTTCATTCGCGACTAACGTCCTCTAAACTCCTCCATCTTTACTGTCTTGCCGGTGCGCGCAGATTCATAGGCCGCGAAAGCCACCTCCATGGAGGCCAGGCCATCCCGGCCGCGGGCGCCAATCATCGGCTCCCTGTCGTCCCGCACGCAGCCGATAAAATAGTCGATCTCCGGCGGGTAGCCTAGCTGCCAGTTCTCATCCACCGCCGGCCTGGTCCACCCCAGCTGGTTGTCGGCTTTTTCGATCGAGTAGCTATAACCTTGCCTGCTGAATACCCGGATGGGGCTGCCAAAGGTGAGCTCCACCTTGAGAACCCCCTCGGTGCCGTAGATCTCCACGGTGTCGTCCATCCCGCCGATGGTTATGTAATTGCCCTCTACCAGGCCCTGCTTTCCGCCCTCGAAGGTGAAAAGCGCCACACCCCAATCCTCGCCCTCGTAGTCCTTGTGGATAAAGTTGGACTCCCCCCCGCCCGAGGTCTTGCCCACCACCTCCACCACTTCCCTGCCCACCAGGTGCCTGACCCAGTTGATCGGGTGGCAGCCGATGTGAAAAAGCGCCCCACCGCCGCAGTATTTTAGCTTCTTGGCGTACTCGCTGTGGCTGCCGCTGTGCACTTCCTTGGCCTTGACATAGAGAAGCTCGCCCACGGCGCCCTCTTCAATGATCTCCTCGGCCCGTTTGAGTATCGGCGAAAAGCACCAGTCCTCAGCGTACATCAGCTTGACCCCGGCCGAGTCGGTCGCTTTCACCATGGCCCGGGCATCTTCCAAAGTCGTGGCCAGCGGCTTTTCGCAGATTATATCCTTGCCCGCCTCCGCCGCGGCCTCGACCACCGGCCGGTGGATGAAAGTGGGCGTGCAGACACTGACCACATCTACTTCCGGGTCCCGGCACAGAGCGTTGAAATCATCTGTGCGGCGATCCACGCCCCACTTTTCGCAGAACTGGTCCAGCTTATCGATACCGCAGATCATTGTAGTCCGGGCATCACGGCAGCGCTCGAGGGCATCGGCGTGAAGTTCGGCCGCAAAGCCGGTGCCTACTATTCCGATACGGATTGGAAGGTCCATTTTTACTCCTCAAAATTAATGGTAAAGGTATCAGCAGCGAAAATCATCAGTCTTATTTGTGCTTGCTATCACCGGTGATTGAACCAGGCAAAGCCCACTATACCGGTACCGATAGAGATCATCTGTCAACTTAACAGGCTACCGGAATATAATAAAAAAGGCCACCACTGCCACGATTACGGTTATACCCAGGCCCACGACCAGCGGCTCCGGCTTGGTATCGAATCCCGCTCTTACCGGCATCTCTTTCGCCTGAGCCAGAGGCTTGAGCGCGGTAATGGCGGCCATCAGCATAATCATCAAAATAAAGGTAAACGCCATCCGGTTAAGAAATGCCACCTGGCCCCATTTCCACTGCAACAATCCATAGACCGGAGCGCTCACCAGCAGGGCCGCCACCCCGCTGGCGGCAGGGGCTCGTCTGACAGCGAATCCAAAGACAAAAGCAGCGAGGATGCCGGGTGAAATATAACCCTGGAACTCCTGGATATAGTTGAAAATACCCTTGAACCGGGGATCGGCCAGTTGAGGAGCGATCAGGCAGCCGATTATCACGAACAGCACCGTCATCACCCTGCCGATTCTCAACAGCGCCTTCTGATCGGCATTTTTCCGCCAGTGGCGCTGATATAAGTCTATGGTAAAAATGGTGGAGGCGGAGTTCAACATCGAGGCCAGCGAGCTCATCACCGCTCCGCAGATGGCGGCAAACATAAATCCGCGCAGCCCTATCGGGATCAGGTTCTTGATCAGCATCGGATAGGCCTGGTCTGCGGAACTCAGCCGGTCGCCGTAAAGCTGAAGCGCCATGATTCCCGGAAAGACAATGGCGAATGGCACGAGCAGCCACAGGAAAGCGGCGAAAATAATGCCGAGCTGTCCCTCCTTGAGGGTCTTCGCGGCAAGGGTACGCTGAACGATAAACTGGTTGAGGCCGCAGTAATAAAAAATAGGGACCCACATGCCCAGCAGCAGCGCGGTCCAGGGAATATCCGGATGAGAGGCGGGCAGGATCATGTGGAGTCGTTCCGGGTT
>CAZSTM010000227.1:0-6761 GCA_964609635.1 uncultured Gemmatimonadales bacterium | reverse complement strand
CATGGGCAAGAATTTATTGCCCAAACCGGATTCGGCCGACGTCACGAGCTTACCGTTCTCATCTAATAGAGCAATCCAGGCATTAAAAAACTCCCGGGTCTCGACTAGGCCTTTGCAGGCAACCTGAAGCAAACTGTCGCGGTCTTTCTCCAAAAGAACGATTTGGTTGACGGCGCGGATGGCATGCAAAACAGCGTTTAATTGTTTCAACCTCTTCTTCGCTTGCTTGCGCTCGCTTTCCAATGCTTCCAGTCCATCAATGCGTTGACGTATTTTTCCTCTTTCTGCTAGGAGCTGCTTTTTCGTCTTCTTATCATCTTTCATTATTAGCCTATTTAATTTATGGAGTGAAGTCGAGTTGATCTTCACTTGGGTTATGACTTTAAAGTCCCTCTAAGGAGGCTGTTATTAACAGAAATTTTTAATGGTTGGTTATTCCTTATAATTTTTTCAGCCCTTTGTATCTATTAGGTTATCAGTGTATTAGAAATTTTTTTTAATTTTCTATGCAGAACGTGCCTGGAGATACCAAGATATCTTGCTACCCGGCTTCTTTTACCGTTAAACATACACAAGGCTTTCATGATGATTTCTGCCTCCACCCGTTTTAAGTCGAGACCTTCGGAGGGAAAAATAATCGAGTCTGGATTTAATTGTGATCCTTTAGGGGAAAATTCATCCAGAGTATCTGAGGTCAAGAATTCCAGATGCTTGGCCCGAACCTCTATGTCGTTATGCCATAGAACCACCCGCCTTATTGTATTTTTCAGCTCACGGACATTTCCGGGCCAGAAGTGGTTTTTAAGGATCTGCACCGCCTTCTTGTGAATTGACCTGAATCGGCACCTCTTCTGCCTGGCATATAGTTCCAAGAACATTTGTGCCAGGGGTTCAATGGCTTCAGGTCTTTCACGCAGGGGGGGAATTTGAATCACGGCAACGCCGAGACGATAGAATAAATCCCGACGAAAAGCTCCTTCTTTTACTCGTTGCACTAACTCTTTATTGGTAGTACAGATGATACGGGTATTAATCTTAACTTTATTAAGTCCTCCAACCCTATAAAACTCCTGCTCCTCCAAGACTCGTAATAGCTTGGGTTGTAAATCCAGAGGCATGTCCCCTATTTCATCGAGGAACAAAGTACCCTTCCGGGCTAATTCGAGCTTTCCTTTCATACCGGATTTTTTCGCCCCGGTAAATGCGCAGCCTTCGTATCCAAAAAGCTCGCTTTCGAAAAGGCTTGGCGAAATAGCCGCGCAGTTTATTGGCACGAAAGGGGTGTTGGCGTTCCCATTGCCATCATGCACGAAACGGGCGACCACCTCCTTACCGGCTCCGGTTTCCCCCTGGATCAGTACCGGTACTGAGGGGTCTTCGTGCAATTGCCTCGCCCTGACCAGTGCTTTACGCATTTCATCTGAAAAGACACCGATCCTGCCTATCCCATCAATTTCCAGACAGCTGTTTGTAAGAAGCTCGGGCTTTGATCCGGTTTGGTGGGTAACTTCGGCAGTCTCTTTTTCAAAGGCCTGTGTTAAATCGTCGTTTTCTTTCAATAAGGTTTGGTTCGATTTCGAGAATGATATCATTGGAGTTACCATCCTGTGTCGGTTTATTGATAACCGGTTATCAACTTAGCATTTTTCAATCTCTTTGCGCCTTCTGCGTCATTTTGTATTGTTTTAGTTGCGATTTAGCATATTTCTCATAGCATTCAGGGCAGATCGAGTGGCTGAACACTGCTTCGGAATGCTTGGTGATATATCCCTCCATCTGCTCCCAGTAGTTCTGGTCATTCCGGATTTTTTTGCAGTAGCTGCAAATAGGCAAAAGCCCCTGCAGTGTTTTTATATGTGAGAGGGCTTCCTCAAGTTCTGTTACACGGTCAGCCACGGTTTTTTGCAGTTCCAAAATTCGTATGCCTACCTGCAATCGCGCCTGCAATTCTTTGGAGTTTATGGGTTTGGTAAGATAGTCGTCGGCGCCGGCTTGCAGTCCCTCAACAATATCTTCTTTGCTCCCTTTTGCCGTAATAAGAATGATATAAGTAGTTTTCGTACTATCGGAGTTCCGGGCTTTACGGCAAACCTCCACGCCCTCCATACCCGGCATCATCCAGTCGAGGATAGCCAGCTTCGGTGAGTCTTTGCCCTGAAGCACCTGCCAGGCCGCCTTACCATCACAGGTGATAACCACATCATATCCCCATTTGATTAGAAGTGTTTCGAGGACTTTTCGAGATGTTGGATCGTCTTCAGCAATAAGAATTCTCATTAATTCCTTTCACTCAGTAATTCTTCAAGGGCCGATGAGAGCAATCCGATTTCCTTTTCCAATTTCCGGTAAACTCTTGCCGCATTGCCGGGTTCACCGGATTTGCCGATTTCTTCCAGCTTCATCGCAGCCTGATAGGCGCCACCGTCCGTCGAAAAATTCGCCACCGAACCCTTAAGGGTGTGAGCCGGGAGCGCCAGTTTATCAGTGTCCCCGGTATCCACAGCCTCCCGAAGCTTTTCCATCAGGCGCGGGCAGTCTTTCAGGAAAAGCCGAGCGATATCTTCGGCGAGATCCAGGTCACCTTCCAGGCGCTCCAGCAAGTCTGCTTTATTAAAAGCTCCGGTTTCCTGTACCTGATCCCGTTCGTCTTCCTGCAACTGGCTGTCGAGTGCAAACACTTTTTCAACAGCCTCGAACAGCTCCTGCGGCTTGATCGGCTTCGAGAGATAGCCGTCCATTCCGGCTTCGAGGCAGCGCTCGCGGTCGCCTTTCAGGGCGTGCGCGGTCAGGGCGATGACCGGAATATGCCTGCCGGAGTCTTTCTCTTTTTCCCGGATCTTCTTGGCCGCCTCAAATCCGTCCATCTCCGGCATGTTTATATCCATCAATACCAGGTCATATTTCTTTTTATCCAGCGTGCTCAGGGCCACTTTACCGTTGTCCGCCACATCCACCCCGTGCCCCATTTTTTCAAGCAGGCGGACCGCCAATTTTTGATTTACCGGATTGTCCTCGGCCAGAAGCACCTGGAGACGCCTGCTTTTTTCTCTCAGGGAATGACGGGTAATCAAACCCGGGCGTTCTTCTTTAACTTCGATGGTACCCAGGGTGGTCATAATGGTATCCAGCAATTCCGACTGTTTGGCCGGTTTGGTGAGGTAGGCTTTGATACCCAATTCCCGGCAGCGGGCGGCATCCCCGCGCTGGCCGGCGGAGGTGAGCATGATGATCGGGACGGTGCTCGGCTCGTCGAGACGCTTGATTTCCTCAGCCAGGGTGAACCCGTCCATTTCCGGCATGGCGCAGTCGATGATAAGGAGATCGAAGACCTTTTCTGAGTCGCGCGCCAGCTTGATCAGGGCCAGCGCCGTGAACCCGTCCTCCGCTAAGGTCGGCTCCATTCCCCAGTTGTCGAGCATCTCTTTCAGGATACGGCGATTGGTGTCGTTGTCGTCCACTACTAACACCCTCAGGTTCTGTGTTTTTGCCATATCGGCGGGTATGATCTCCGTGCAGGGCGCCTGACTCAGTCCGAAGTGGACGGTAAAGTTGAAAGTGCTGCCCTTGCCCGGCTCGCTTTCGACCCGGACACTTCCACCCATCACGTTCACTAATTGAGAGGCAATAGACAGCCCCAGACCTGTCCCGCCGTACCTTCTGGTCATCGTGCCGTCCGCCTGGGCGAATGCATCGAAAATCAGCTTCTGCTTTTCAGGATCAATACCGATTCCCGTGTCGGAGACCGAAAACTTAAGAGCGACCTTATCGGCAGTTTCCGCTTCCAGGGCCACCCGGATCACCACCTCTCCTTCCTTGGTGAACTTGAGAGCATTTCCAACCAGGTTGATAATGATCTGGCGCAGGCGGCCTGGGTCGCCGATCAGGGTGTCGGGCACCTCGGGGTCGATCTGGCAGGCCAGCTCCAGTTCCTTTTTAGCGGCATGACCCGAGAGCGTCCTGACAGTATCGTAAAGGCTGTCGCGCAGGTTGAAATCGATCGATTCAAGCTCTAGCTTCCCGGCCTCGATCTTCGAGAAATCGAGGATGTCGTTGATCACTTCCAGCAGGGAGTAGGCCGAGTCCTTGACGGTTTTCAGATAATCCCGCTGTTCCCGGTTCAGCTCGGTATCCAGGGCCAGCTCGGTCATGCCGATCACCCCGTTCATGGGGGTGCGGATCTCGTGGCTCATCCTGGCCAGGAAATCGCTCTTGGCCCTGCTGGCATCCTCGGCCGCGCGGCGCGCCCGGACCAGCTCGGTTACATCGACAACATTGAAAACCACCCCGTCATAGCAATTGTCACGGTAGATCGGCTGAAGGCACATGATCACCTCAGCATCAAGGAAAGGTCGCTGGATGATGACAGGTTCAGAGCCGGGATTTACCCGGAAGAAAGCTATATTCTTTTTTATCTTCGCCAGAGCCTGCGGTGGGTGGAATTCTTCAATTCTGCGGCCGATGATCTCTGCTTTTTGCCTGCCTACAAGCTTGCAGAAGAAATCGTTCACTTCTCCGATCACGCCCTCAGCATCGGCAAAGACCACTCCTTCCTCCATGCCCGAGATCATGGCTGAGAGCTTGGCATACTCCTTCTGTGCCGCTTCTTCAGCTTTTACACGATCGGTGATGTCTCTGAGTACTCCGTCGGTGCTTATGAACTTTTTCCCTTCATATACAGGAATCCAATTATCTTCCAAGCACTTCAACGATCCGTCCTTACATTGCCACCTCGCCGCATTACGATAATGTTTCATAATATTCTGCGATTTTACTATATCTAAAAATTTGTCTTGCTCGGAAAATGTACCTTTCTGTTGTACCTTTGACATAAAGGCCCGCCTTCCTCCCATCTCCTCGATGTCTTCCAGCGTGTATCCCAAAATCCTCTCAAATGCGGGACTTAAATAACTGAATTCCCTGGTCTTTGCATCTACACTATATACTACATCTTGTATGTTTGTAACTATCCGTTTGTATTTTTCCTCTGAATTCCTCAGCGCCTCCTCGGCCCGCTTGCGCTCGGTGATATCCACACCCTGGGCGATGGTAGAAAGGAGAGTCGTACCGTCTTCTGAATAAATATTCGCCGAATTCCAAAGCACAAATCGCGTCTTTTCGTTCCTGCACAGAATCGGGATTTCGACTGAATCCAAATATTCACCGCCTATCGCCTGGGAGATTTTGCCAAGTGATTCTTCTTTGCTTGATTCCGGGAAGAGCATTGAAAACTCTTGCCCAATGACCTGTTCGGCAGCGCAGCCCGTCAGACGCTCGAAAACGCGGTTGAACCGGGTGATGCGTTTTGCCTTGTCCCAGACGATGATAGGGGCGTTGGCGTGATCAATCAGGTTTTCGAGAAAATCGGTTTTCTCCCGCAACATCTCATCAGCCCGCTTGCGCTCGGTGATATCTTCAAACATCAGGGTATTAAGAGACTTGCCGATGTCTTCATCTTTACTGATTCTCAGCTTAAATAATTTTCCAACCAAATGTTCATCTCTTATCCCCACTTCAACATCGAAAGGTATTTTAAATTGGTCTATGGAAAACCTTGATTTCCTGGTATAGATTTCTATATCAAAAATTTCTGCTTCCCCGGAATATGTCGTGAATCCAATGTGGTTTTGACGGTCATAAATAGCATTCGCATCTATTATCTCTAGAGGCGAAGATTCTTTTTGAGTCCGCAAGTTTCTCAATAGCCGGCGTGTTTTTCCTCCTGTTCTCTCCACAGTTATCTGGTATTCCGTGTTCTGGTCCAAGGTTTCCGATACAGTGATAATATTGGCAGCTTGCCGCTGAATCCTTGCCTCCGAATTATAGTTCGAGCCGCTACATACTGTGTAACCGACCTGATCAGGAAGGGTCTCGTCCCTGCCCGAGCCTCCTGAGAGTACTAACGACAGGTCACGGATATTTTTATCTTCTCTGGATGTCTTTACCTTGTAACATATTTTGATATCCTCATCAGGACCGCCGAATTGCTCCGCACTCATCAAATAGCAATCTACTTCATCCTTAATATGCGGTCTGTGAATAATCTTCAGTTTTCTCTTGTCATCCAATATTTCCCACTTGCTTCCTTTGCAATCTGGATGAATGATCCAGCTTTCCCCGATCTTATCGCTAACCTTCGGCCCTTTATACCTCAACTGCCACTTTCTTCCTTTATCGTATGGCAAATCCTCTAAAGCCTCAATTTTTTTTAGATATTGCTGTATCTGGTCAAAATTCCCCTCTTTAAGAAACTCTCTCACATTCTTTCTTTTATCCGCAAAATCCGCAACCGTTCTTGTGAGGGAAAGGAAATTACCTGAATATCCTACTATATCCCATTTATTGTCCAGATAAAGCTCAGGCATTTCAACCGCAGCACGTAAAGAATGGATCATTCTGGACATCATATTTCGCCGCTCTGATAATTCCGCATATAGCTTTTCCAGCTTTTTTAATCGTGCCTCAGCATGTCTGCCTTTTTTTGTTTCTTTTTCCAGTTGCTTAAGTCTTTTTTTCAATTCTTTGTATGAAGGTTTATTGTTAGGCATTGAATAGCCTCTGTGAGATGGATATATGAAGGATAAATATAGAGCTTTCCAGATTGCAAAATGCCCAGCACATTTCTAATTCAAGGAATCCTCTGCCAACTGTTTTAAAACTTGACGGAGCTTAGCGAAGTCTTTGGATTTATCAAAAAAGAAACTCGCCCCCAATTCCATGCATTTTTTTCGGTATTCCGGATAGGGATAGTTTGTAAATATTAT